>JACDBJ010000123.1 GCA_013695005.1 Pseudonocardiales bacterium | reverse complement strand
GGACCGCGGGGGGCTGCGCCACCGGCTCCCCAGCCGGGCCGGGCGCCTCCGCGCGGCGGTCCGAAGTTTCCGCTCATGGCCCCTACTCTGCTTCTCCCGCGAGGCGTCGCCGCGGGTCGCACCACGCTACGCAGCCACCCGCCGCGCGGTCCGTGCGACCCACGCACCCTGTTCGACGTCCCAGCGTGGCGGCTGGTTCCGCTCGGCTCAGGGTGTGACCACGCTGTTATGGCGCCGGTAGATCTCTGCGACCGCGGCCAGGTCCGGCGGACCAGAGGCCGGAAGGGCGGCGCCGATCTCCTCCATGAAGGTCAACGCGCTGCTGGGGCTCCACACCCCGAGCACCTGTGCCGGCTCGTCCGTCGGGTTGGCGAAGGTGTGCCGGGTGCCGCGCGGCGCGAGGATCAGCGTTCCGGCCGGCGCCGGGTGCGGCTCCGCGCGGCCGACGACCATGGTCAGCGCCCCGGTGAGCACGTAGATGGCCTCGTCGAAGTCACGGTGGACATGCGGCGGCGGGCCAGCGAACCCCGCAGGCACGGTCAGCTCGCAGAAGGCCAGCCCCTCGGACTCGCCGAGCACGCGGATGGCCTCGCCGGCATAGGGGATCAGGCGGACGGGTTCCATCGGATCAGTGTCAAGGGTGCTGCGCACCTACACCAGCGCAGGGGTACCTTCGACCGGCCATGGGCGCCGACTATCACTTCGTCACCGAGTGGCGCGTCCCCGCCACCATCGCGGAGGTCAAGGACGTCCTGTCCGACGGCCCGTCGCTGCCGCGCTGGTGGCCGTCGGTATACCTCACGGTGGACCAGGTGCAGCAGGGCGGCGAGGGTGGCGTCGGCGGCGTGATGGCCCTGCACACCAAGGGATGGCTGCCGTACACGCTGCGGTGGACCCTGCGCACCACAGAGCCCATCACCGACCTCGGGTTCGCCTTGACCGCGACAGGCGACCTCGTCGGCACCGGCCGCTGGACCTTCGAGCAGGACGGCCCGGAGGTCGTGATCACCTACGACTGGCGGGTCAGCGCGAGCAAGCCGCTGCTGCGCCGGCTGAGCTGGCTGCTTCGGCCGGCGTTCGCGGGCAACCATCACTGGGCCATGGGGCGTGGCGAGGAGAGCCTGCGCCTAGAGCTGCGCCGTAGGCGGGCGAGCAGCGAGGCCGAACGTCGTCGGGTTCCACCGCCGCCACCAGCCACGTTCAGCTGGCTGACCGGTCTACGCCGAGCCACGTCCTGACGGGGGGTCCCCCTCGGGAGGACCCGCCGCCGGCGGGTCGACCGTCGGTGGGGACGTCACGCCGTGCGCGATGGCCCACCGGACGGCGGCAGGCCTGGTCTTGACGTTGATCTTCCGGTAGATCGAGCGCAGATGGGCGTGCACGGTGCGGGGGCTGAGCCCGAGGCGCTCCGCGACCTTGTCGGTGGTGAGTCCCTCGCCGACGAGGCCCAGGACCTCCGCCTCGCGGTATGACAGGTCGGCCGGCGGGCGTGCCGGCCGGGTCGGCGGCCGCGAGAGCCGGAGATCGCGCGGGTCGGCGACCAGGTAGCCGGGATCGAGGCAACGCATGAGGAGCTGGCGGGCTTCACCGAGGTGGCGGGCCGACGGGTCGAAGAAGCCGAGCCGCTGCTCGACGATGGCCGTGGCGGTCAGGACCTCGATGGTCTCCAACGCCAGCGGCCCACGCCGGATCAGTTGGCGCGCCCGGCGCAACGGCTGCGTGGCCTGGGCGTAGTCGCCTCGGCGCAGCGAGTTCCAGCCACGTGCCATGTGGTAGCTGTACGCGGCGTAGTGCTCGCGCAACGCGTACCGCAGCGCGATCTCCTCGGCCGCGGTGGCCAGCCGCTCGGCGTCCTCGTGCCGGAGGTCATCAGCGGCGATGATCGCCCGCACGCCGTGGCTGATCATCGTGATCAGGAACTCGTTGTGCTTCTCGGCCGTGGCACCGACGTCGGTGAGCAAGGCGTCCGCTTCCTGGCGCTGCCGGCTGCGGAACAGGCTCAGGGCCAGCGCGGTGCCCGTCCGCCACGGCGTGAGGTCGTCGGCGGCGAGCTCGCGGGCGCGCTGGACGTCGCGCAGCGAGGACCCGACGTCACCGGAGTAGTAGGCCCAGCCCCACTTCGTGGTGGCCAGCCCGATGCGGGTTGCGCGGACCACCGCGGGTGGGGTGTCGGGCAGCTCGATGGCTCTGGCGGCAAAGCCGGCCCACCGGTTCATCTCGGCGCCGTCTCCCCCAGCGGCGGCCACGGTGCAGCGCGCGACACACAGCGCGGGGTCCGAGCGGCTCAGCTCCTCGCCGAGCTCGGCGAACCAGCTCAACACGATGTCCTGGTCGCCCCGGAAGCACACCGGCACCGCGTGCCGGGCGACCAGCTCGGCGGCCAACGCGGGATCGGCTTGGAGTGCGTGCTGCACGCCCTCGACGGGCATTCGCTGGTCGTCGTACCAGCGCGCAGCGCGGCGGTGCAGCTCGGGAACGAGGTGCGGTTCGCTGTGCTGGAGCTGTTGGGCGAGCACGGCTGCGAAGAGGTGCTGGTAGCGGAACCACTCGCCGCTCTCGTCGAGTGGGACGAGGAACAACTGGTCCCGTTCGATGCGGTCGAGGAGATCCGCGGCGTCCGGCCGTCCGGTGACCGCGGCGCACAACTCCGGCGTCAGTCGCTGCAGGATCGAGGTCCTGAGCAGGAACGCCTGCATGTCTTCGGGAACCTGGGCGAGCACCTGACCCAGCAGGTACTTCTCGATGTGTCCGTTGGCGCTTCGCAGCGCGGTCGCGATGCTGGTCGTCGCCGGCCGGTTGGCCAGTGATGACGCGGCGAGGTGCAGGCCGGCGGCCCATCCGTCGGTCTGCTCGTGCAAGAACGCCAGCTCGTCCGCTGCCATGGCGGGATCGGCGTTGCGCAGCAGCTCGGCGGACTCGGCGGCGGAGAAACGCAGGTGCCAAGCCGTGATGTCGGGGCTGATGTTCGGGCTGATGCCGCTGATGCCGCCGGACGGATGTGGACCGTCGGGCAGGGTGACCCAGCTCCGGCTCGAGACGACCAGGCGCAGTGCGGCCGGCAGGTGCGCAGCCAGCACCGCCATCCCGCGGTGCACCTCCGGATCGGTGATCAGGTGGTAGTCGTCCATCACCAGGCTGAGCGGCTCGGTCTCCTGTTCCAGCTCCCGAACCAGTGCCGGGACGACGTCGTCCGCGGCGCGGGTGCCGGCGGTGGCCAGCAGCCGCGGGAGTGCGCCATCGGCGCTCCCGGCGTTGCCGGCGATTCGGCTGAGACCGGCCACGACGGAGGCCCAGAATCGCGCCGGGTCGTTGTCGGTGGGCTCGACGGAGAACCACGCCAGCCTGGGCTCGGACTGCCGCCCGGCCCACAGCGTGAGCAGCGTCGACTTTCCCCATCCGGTGCCGGCGACCACCGCGGTGAGTCGACCTGGGGTGGCGATGGCGGACAGCTGGCGCACGAGCCCGGGGCGGGGTAGGACATCGGGGCGCAGCCTAGGAACGGTGAGCCTGCTGCCCAGTGGCTCGCTCAGTGCTGCCTCCGTCCGGTCGTGGTGGTCGGTGGGCACACATGCGGCTGCCGCCGGTGTTGGACGCGGGACGCGATCGCCTTGCGGGGGTAACCGCTCGGCTGAACAGTCCTAGGCGGTTCTCGCCCTCGTCACCAGCGCGCCGACGACCATCAAGATCGTCGCGTTGAGGCGATTGTGCTACGGCCGCTCGGACGCATCTTAGACCTGTCAGGACCGGCATTCAGGTGACGCAGCGTGACTTGTCATCGGCCGGAGTGCTGCCCGCGGGTACGAGGGTCGTGGTCGAGCAGCCGGGTGAGCGGTGGAGCCGGGTGATCGACGATCGCGGGCTCGCCGTCGAGGTGCACACCGCGAGCCTGCGCCCGCTGCCCGGCAGCCATTAGCTGCTCAGGCGGCTTCTCGAACTGCGCCAGCGCGAGTCGCAGTCCAGCGCGCCCCCGGCATCATGTTGAGCTCGATCAATTGGAAGATGGACGGTGATGGCGAACTCTTCCGCTCCTGAACGCCGGTTCCTGGTTCTGCACGGCTGGCAGAACCACCGGCCGCAGCACCACTGGCAGTGGCAGCTCGTCGAGGCCCTGCGTGCCCGCGGCGAGCAGGTGCTGTACCCGCAGCTGCCGGACCCGGACCGCCCGGATCTCGATGCGTGGACGGCGTTGCTGGTCGCCGAGCTGGCGCAGCTCGGCCGGGGTGAGCGCATCGTCGTCGCCCACTCCCTGTCCGTCCCGCTGTGGTTCCACGCCGTCTCGGCGTTGCGCGAGCCCGAGCCAGTCGACCGGATCCTGCTCGTCTCTCCACCCAGCCCGCACGTGCTGGCCGCATATGACGAGGTCAGGGCATTTGCCCTGCGCACAGTGAACCCGACCGCGATTGCCGCGGCGGCGACCAGCACCAGGATGGTGCACAGCGACGACGACCCGTATTGCCCCGAGGGCGCGGCCACCGCCTACCGACCGCTGCGTCTGGACACCGATGTGATTCCCGGCGGCGGGCATCTCGACCCCGACGCCGGATACGGGACGTGGCCCGCCGTGCTCACATGGTGCCTGGACCCACGCGCTCGACTCACGCCACGCACCTGATGACGACCCCGAGCCCGCGGCGCATTCAGCGGCGTCGTAGCGCCGGCTGGCGCACACCGCCCGGCGCGGTCTACGTCGGTCGGCCGAGCAAGTGGGGCAACCGATACCGCATCGGTATCGACGTCCGCGACGCCGCGCACGCCGTTGAGCTGTACGAGCGGTGGGTTGATCGAGAGGGTTTGCACAACGTCATCCGCGCCGAGCTGGCCGGCCGCGACCTGGTGTGTTGGTGCCCGCCCGACAGCCCGTGCCACGCCGACGTCCTGCTACGCATCGCCAACTCCTGACAACCGGGTGGAGTGCGGTCACGTCGTGATGGGTCGCTGCATCTCCACCCCGGCGATGGTGATGCCGTCAGGCATCGGGATGTCCACCCGCCGGATCTCGGTGAAGCCGAAGGCGGCGTACAGCGGGACCCCCGGCAGGGTCGCCATCAGAGTCAGTGTGCGGAAGCCCTCGTCAGCAGCCGCGCGTTCGCAGGAGTCGAGGATCGCCCGGCCGAGGCCGCGGCGGGTCCAGTCCTGCCGGACGAACATGGCGCGGACCCGGGCTGGCTCTGTCGCCGGGTCGAGCAGGCGAGCGTCGTCGCCGTGGTCGCCGGAACCGGTGTAGAGCTTGGCCCGCCTGCTCCAGCCGCCGCAGGCAACGATCTCCCCGTCGGCCTCGTGCACGAAGTATGTGCCGTCCTCGATCAGAAGCGGGTCGAGGTGGGCGATGTGTATCGCGCCGCTCGCGGTCTGCTCGGGGCTGTAAGAACGCGGGAACAGGGCCAGCACAGACTCACGCATCAGCGCGGAGATCGCCGCTGTGTCGGCGGCCACGGCGAGACGTTGCCGGTCGGTCGTCATCTACCCACCTCCGATGGAAGGATCCCTCGGCATAGCGAGATGGACGGAGGGTGGTCGCGATCACCGAGACCTGGACCAGCGACGAGTGTGCCCGCGCGTGGGGTGTGAAGACGCCGACGTGGCTCGGCTACGTCTCCCGCGGTCAGGCGCCGGCGCCGCGTCCGACCCGCGACGGCGAGGGCCGCAGGGTCTGGGACGCCGATCAGGTTCGGAGCTTCCCCCGCCCGGGCGCCGGCCGCTCACGCGTCGGAGCGGGTCCCGAGGCCGAGACTCTGCTGGCGGAGATGCGCGAGGTCGCCGCCGAGATCGACGAGCTCCGCGGGCGGCAGCGCGAGCTGCTCCGAGCCGGCAAGGAGCGCGGCCTGGAGATACTCGCGATGGCCCGCGCCCTTGGCGTGTCCCGTCAGACCGCCTACAGCTGGCTGCAGGACCAACCCCGCGGAACTTAGCCAGAGCTTGTCCCCCGCTTATTGGTCGACTGGCTAGCGTGCCGGGCAAGTCCGTTCCCCACAGTCTGGCGGTGGCCCTTGCGCGACGAGTCGGACCTGGCGGTCGAGGCGTTCGCCGCAAGTGTCCGTCCGTACGTGCTGACCGGAGGCCGAACCTGGTCCGGCGCCGAGCTCGGCCTTGAGACCCTGGTGTCGACACGGCCGTTCGTGGCGATCTTGCCGCGTCCAGTCGGCCACGAACACCAGGCGGTCGTGCGGCTGTGCGTGCAGCCGAGGTCGCTGGCCGAGGTCGCTGCGCTGCTGGCGGTCCCGCTCGGCGTCGCGCGGGTGTTGATCGGCGACCTGGTCGAGATCAGCGCACTGGTCGTGCATCAGGGCACCGAGGCGCACGACGCCCCACCCACCGGTGTGCTGCTGCGCCGGGTCCTCGATGGCCTGCGGCGGCTGTGAGGGCTCAACACCGCGACCAACGAGCCCACTTGCCTGGTCTCGCTCGGCCATTCGGACTAGCATCCTGGGCGCTCGAACCGGCTCACAGAACTCCATATCCCAGCTGAGTCGCAACCTTCTCCGCAGGGGGCTTTCGTTGCCGGATCTACTGCTCGTTGCTCGACAGGAGCGGCCAGCGCCCGGTCTGGTCTCATCGGACTTCGACCAGCGCCGGCGCTGGCTGATTGTCACCGTCGTCGGGCTGTTCGGGCTGTCGGTGCTGATGCTCGGGCTGCTCCTGGTGGACAGCGGCCGGGTCGAGGCTGCCCGTCCGGATGCGGCCGTCGTCGTCGCACCATCGGTGGCTTCGGAGGCCGTGCCGCCCGCCGCGCCGGCCCCGAAGGTCAAGCCCGCGCCCGGCCCGCAACGTGCTGCGCCGCGGGTCGGTGGTAGCTCCGTCAGCAACCCGTTGCAGCAAGGCCTCCGGTACGCCGAGATGGTGCCTGGCCGATGGTCCAGCTACATCCCGCGGATGCTGGGGTTGGCTCGGCGTTGATCTTGCCGAGCTAGCGATAACGCCGTGATAAGGTAGACCTAAGTTGCGTTTCCGCTGGTCTGTGCTGGTTTAGACGGCCCGGTGGCGGAGACCCGGAGGGATACGCTGCTGACGTGCCGCACGTCCTTGTTGTAGAGGACGATCCGCAAGTTCGGCGTGGTCTGTTGCGGACGCTCTCGGAGAATGACATCGCCGCCAGCTCGGCCGCGACGGGGCTTGCGGGGCTGCAAGCGGCCGTCGAGACCAAGCCTGACCTGATCGTTCTCGATCTCGGCCTGCCCGATGTCGCCGGGGCCGAACTGCTGCGGATGGTCCGTGCCGTCAGTCAGGTGCCGATCATCGTAGCGACCGCATGCGACGACGAGCGTCAGGTCGTCGCGGTCCTGGAGGCCGGGGCTGACGACTACATCGTCAAGCCGTTCGGGTCCCAGGAGCTGGTGGCGAGGATCCGCGCGGTGCTGCGGCGCGGCCGGCTACACAGTGGCGAGCGCAAGCCCAGAATCGTGGTCGGAGGTCTGGTGATCGAGCCAGGGGCGCGCACGGCCGTCCTAGACGGTGTGGCGCTCCAGCTCTCGCCGCGGGAGTTCGACGTGCTGTGCTACCTCGCCGAACGGGCCGGCGAGGTCGTGGGCAAGCGGGAGCTGCTGGTGGAGGTCTGGCGCCTGCCGTACAGCCAGAACGACAAGACCGTGGACGTCCACCTGTCCTGGCTGCGCCGCAAGCTGGGGGAGAGCGCAGCGGCGCCGCGCTATCTCCATACCGTGCGTGGGGTGGGCCTGCGGTTGAACGAGCCGGACGAGTAGCCGGAGATGCGGCGGCAGCTGACCGGACTGGTCGCGGCGTCCATGTGTCTGGTGCTCATCGCGTTCCTGGTGCCGACGCTGTTGCTGGTGCAGCGCGATGTCGAGAACCGTGGCTTGCTGGCAGCCGTGCTCCGGGCGCAGACCGTCGCGGCCATGACGTCGAGTCTTACCCCCAGCTCGTTGCCGACCGGGCCGCAGGAAGGGCTCGCGATCTCGGTGTTCCTTGCCGACGGCCGCGTTCTCGGGGTTCCGGCGGAGCGCACGCCGTCGGTCGAGCTCGCCGCCGCCTGCCGCGGGGCCACCAACGAGACCGCCGACGGCGTGGAGATCCTCGTGCCGGTCACCGCGATGCAGGGCTGCCCGACGGTCGTGCGGGTGCTGGCGACCGCGGAGGCCTTGCGCTCGGGCCTGACCCCGATGCTGCTCATGGTGCTGTCGTTGTCGTTAGCCCTGTTGTTCACCGGCGTCCTGCTGGCTGAACGGCTCGGCCGCGGCCTGCTCCGGTCGGTCGCCGACCTGGCCGGCACCGCCGACCGGCTCGCGACGGGGGACCTGAGCGCCCGCGCGTCAACCGAAGGTCCGCTCGAGATCCGCAAGACCGCCGTCGAGCTCAACCGGCTCGCCACCCGCGTCGACGACCTCGTCGCCTCGGAACGTCGGCGATCGGCCGACCTGACGCATCGGCTGCGAACACCGCTCGCTGCGTTGCGCCTGGATGTCGATGCCCTCAAGGATCCGGCGCTGACGCACCGGCTGGTCGAGGACGTCGATGCCGTGACTGCCGCGGTGAACGAAGTCATTCGCGCGTCCCAACAGCTGGTGTCGGACAACGGGGCGGTCTGCTCGGACCTCGCCAAGGTCGTGCGCGAGCGAACGGAGTTCTGGTCGGTTCTGGCCGAGGACACCTCGCGGAACATCAGGGTCCAGATCCAGCCGCGGGTCCTGCCGGTGCGCGTCAGCGATGCCGCCCTGGAAGCGATCATGGATGCCCTGCTGGCCAACGTCTTCGCGCACACTCCGGCAGGTGTGGATCTTGCCGTGACGGCGCACGCTGTGGGTGACGGGGCGGTGCTCGTCGTGGAGGACGCCGGACCCGGCTTCCCGGACACCGGGATGATCGAGCGGGGCCGTTCCGGGACGGCGTCGACGGGCCTCGGTTTGGACATCGTGCGTCGGACGGCAGAGGACTCCGATGGGTCGTTGAGCGTCGGCGGCTCTCCGTTGGGCGGCGCGAGGGTGGCGGTTCGCTTCGGTGCGGCCAAGGAGTAGCGCCCTCGGGTTAAGAGCCGGTCATGCGAGTTGTAAGACATCGATGGATGGCCCGCGCGGCCTGGATATGCCGAAACTCCTGGCCTATCGTCGCAGTGAGTGATCGAGCTGCAGCGCTTTGTAGCTGAACCGGGCCGGAGGTTTGACGCGATGACCGACTCGACCGAGGACGTCGAGAACATGGTGCTCTGCCACGACGCGGTGGGTCGGCCGCGCTGGCTGCGGATATTCATAGGTGAGCGCGGCCTGGTCATCGTTGCGCCGCCGGGCGAGGTCGCCGTCATCGAGCCGGCGCAGGTCGGTCAACTGCAGGCATGCCTCGCCGAGTTGTCGACCGAAGGAGTTCACGAGGCGGTGCCGAATTGACCGGCGGTCCGTCGCCGTCGCGGCGAGTTGCCACCGCGGTGCTGGAAGGAGCGGGGACGCGGCTGTGGGGCTTCCCGCCGCAGCTCATGGCGCCGATCGTGCGCGAGCTCGGCCCGTTGCGGGCGCTGGGCTGGTTCGTGCGCAACATGCCTCGCTACGAGCGGACGCTTGCGGCGCTGGGCGGGCTGCGCACCCACCTGTTGTGCGTGGCCATCTCGCTGATCAACGGATGCCCGTACTGCACCTACGGCCACGCGTACGCCTTTCAGCTGATCCATCTGCATGAGCGGGGTTGCCTGTTCCCGCTCGGCGAGCGGGCGATGGGCGAGCTGTGTGGCCTTGCACCGGCGTCGATTCGTCACGAGCTCGTCGACGCCCTGCGGCGAGCCGGCCTGGAGGCCGAGGTGCCCGCCGTGGAGCGCGTGATCGAGCTCAGCATCGGGCACGGTCTGCGCCCGACCGCACCCAATGATGTCCGGCTAGCCCATCTCGTGCGCATGTTCGCGGTGTTGAACTCGGTCGGCATCAAGAGTCGGACCGCGCCTGACGAGGCGCACGATCCGATCAACAAGAACAGCGCTCTGAAGCAGCTCTATGCGGGGCTTCGGGCAGCTACCGGCACGTGACCCTGTGCGGGAGCCGCACGCCGGTGGCCAGGCCGACGACGCATGTCGGTGGGGCGGCGCTAGACGGGCCGGGGCACCCCGGCGAACGCCGACAGCGTGAACCAACCGGGCAGCGCCCGTCGTAGCGCCTCGGGCCCGTGCACCTGGACCGCGCCGGAGCGCAACGCGTCGGACCAGCCGAGGTCGCCGCGCCAGATCGCGGTCATGTCGCGAAGCCTGGCGGTCAATGTCACCGCCACGGGGTAGCCGGGGTCGACATCGCAGACGTCGGCGTCGTCGGAGGTGATCACCAGCCACCAGTCGCGGGCGTCCGCGGCGACCTCCGGAAAGCTGAACCCGACCACCGTGCGCCCCCGTCGGGCAGATGTTCAAGACGATGAAGCCCTACGCGCCGCCGCCCCCGCCCGGCGCGCCGCCCCCACCGCTGTGGGGCAACGAGGACCACGTCCGCACGCTGCTCGGTGACCGCGTCAGCGACATCACCGCGCGCCGGCAGAGCGTCACGGTCGACCGCTTCGAGACGCCTACCGAATGGCGCGACTACTTCAAGGCCAACTACGGGCCGACGATCGCCGTCTACAAGGCCATCTCCGAGGATCCCGAGCGTGTCGCGGCGCTGGACCGAGAGCTCGAACTGCTCGCCGAGCGGTTCGACCGCGGCACCGGTAGCACCGCCATGGACTGGGAGTACCTGATCCTCGTAGCCGGCAAGCGGGGCTGAGGATCGGTCCGGCCGGCTTGCACCGACAGCTCGATAAACGCGCCGACGCCCCGACGAGGACGAGTCATCGGGGCGTCGGCGCTGATGCCGCGCAGGCTGTCAGGTGCGCTGCGTCGGCGGTGACTCGTCGTCGACGTTGTCCTGAGCTCCGACGCTGTCGGTCTGGGCGGGCGAGCCGTAGGGGCGCTCGCTCTGCCCATGCACGCCGGTCTTGGCCCGGTCCTCTGGGTCGCGGGCGGCGAGTTCTTCCCCACTCTCGGACGTGCTCTCACCGACACCGAGTGGGGACGCGCCGGTGGTGTCCGTCGAGTCCACCCCGGTGCGTTCCTCCTCGGAGATCTCCCGGTCTGGCCCGGGTGGCGGGGCGTACTCGTCCGGTCGGAAGGCCTTGTGGTCGGCCTCGGCAGCGGCACCGGTCTTGTCCTTCCGGCCCTCGTACGGTGGAACCTCTGCGTCCGGCTCGAAACTACTGTCAGCCATCTGCTTTCCCTTCGATCGACCGTGATCATCCGACGCCGTCGCCTGGTGATTCCCGACGGCTCGTGCGGGAAACGTACCCCTTGGTTGAGCTGCACAATCTAGCCGCGAGAAAGATCTAGGGCGAGCCAGACTAGAGCCGTCGGCGCTATATAGCGAGGATGGCGCCAAGTAGTTCAGACGATGATGGGCTGCACGGGGAGCTGTGGATGGGTGGTACATGGTGGCGGAGGTTGTGTCGATCAACGTCGGGACACCGCGCACCGTCGAGTGGCGCGGCCAGGTCGTCACGTCGGCAGTCTGGAAGCAACCCGTGGACGGCGGCGTGCGGATCGAGGGCGTGAACCTGGTCGGCGACGACCAGGCGGACCGCCGCGTGCACGGTGGCACCGACAAGGCCATCTACGCCTACTCCGTCGAGGACTACGCATGGTGGGCAGCCATTACCGGTCCGCTGGCGCCGGCAACATTCGGCGAGAACCTGACAACTGCCGGAATCGAGCTGAACGAGTGCCACATCGGTGACCGCTGGCACGTCGGCTCCGCCGTCCTCGAGGTTGCCCAGCCTCGCCGACCGTGCTTCAAGCTCGGGATCCGGATGGACGACGACGGGTTCCCCCGCATCTTCACCCTCGCGCGGCGTCCCGGCGCATACCTACGAGTGATCAGCGAGGGGACGATCACGGCCTGCGACGTCATCGACATCGAGCCGGCACAGCAGCCCGCGATCGCAATCGGCGATCTCGTGTCCGGCGACATCCCCGTCGAGGTGTTGCGACTCGCTATCGAGGACTCTCGGGTGCCAACAGGCTGGCGGCAGCGAGCCGAGCGTGCTCTCGCCCGCGCTGACGACGGCGGTTGAGGCGAGATGGTGAACCACGACAACGGCGCCGAGGAAGTCGTTGCGGACCTCGGCGAGCACACGATCACGGCCGCGGTCATGGACAGCTTCGCCCTCGTCGAGGCCGACGGGCACCTGCCGGTGACCACGCACATCCTCGTGGCGGGTAGCCCATACCTCGGCTCCGACGCCGCTTTCTCCGTCAAGCGCAGCCTGTTCCATGAGTTCCGGCTGGTCGAGGCCCCGGACGCGGCCGAGCATGGCCTCACGCCGTCGTACCGGCACGCGGACATCGAGCTGGTCCTCGAACCCGGATAATCAGCTCGTGCTCAACCAGCGGTGGGTGGCGGAGACAGGGGTCGAGAACGCGACGTGGCTCGCGACCGAGAGCCGCACCGCGCGGCTTGCCTCCGAGTACCGGCCCATCGACGTAGGCGAGGGGCGCATCGAGTACAACACCCTCGCCCTGGGTGCCGCGCGGGAGCTCGGCGAGGAGGAGGACGGCTACATCACCGACGACGGCGAGGGCCTGCGGGTGTGGATCGGCGAGGACGCGTTCGAGCTCGAGTTCGTGGCCGAGTGAGAGCCCGCTAGGACCAGGGCGTCAGCGGCTTGGACTGGGTGACGCCGTCGACCCTGATCGCGTCGGCCCGCTCGTTGAAGAACGCAACCCGGCCGGCGATCTTCGCCACCTCGGGCCACGGCGTCTCGTAGCACCACGCCAGTGGCCGGTGTGAACCGGTGGCGGACCAGTAGGCGCTGGTCGGGCCCTTGTAGGTGCATCCGGTCTGCAACTTCGACGGTTGCAGCAGCTCGAACCGGATGTCCTCCTTGGGGATGTAGTAGCGCGGCGGCAACGAGGTCTCGAACAAGAACATGGCGTTCTTCGTGTCGGCCACCGTCTTGCCGTCGACGATCACCTCGACCCGCCGTGAGCTCGGCACGACGTCGATCCGGTGGTACGGGTTGCGGGCGTGGACGAAGACCTCCTCGTCCTCCTCGAACCAGTGGTCCATGTACTTCCAGTGGAACGCGATGTATCCGGCGACCTCCGGCGTGCCGGCCGCCGGAGCGAGGTAGCGCCATGCGGCGTCGTCGATCATGCGCTCGCCGACGGTGACGGAGTAGTAGGTCGCGTCGCCCTTGTGCGCCGAGGGCACGACCGTGCCACTCGCGGACAGCAGGTCGGTGCGGACGTCGTCGATCGGGAAGTAGTACAGGCACAGCCGGCCGGACTCCCACATCATTAGCGTGCGGGTGCTGTCGGCGATGGCGACGTCGTCGACGAAGGCGCGGATGCGCTTGGCGATGGGCTCGACGCGGATGTGATAGCTGCCGTCGGCCGGCATGATGCCGACCTGCATGTTCTCCAGGATCGGCATTCCGACGGGGGCGGGTGCGGTGGTCATTTAATGGTCCTCCGGTCGGGAGTGGTGAACACCGGGCCGACTGCCAAGAAGTGCAGGTAGAACGGCGCCGACTCGATGTAGGCCCGCGCGACGGCTTGCAGCAGCCGCCTGGCGCGGCCGGCGTGTTCGATGCTGTTCGATGTCATGCCACCAGCTTCGGCCGCCACCGGCCGGCAAACATCGTGGAAAGTACGGAAAACGCGTCAGTCAGTACCGCGGCTGCGCCGTCAGCCCCTGCTCGGTGACCCAGGCGGCGACCTGCGAGCGCGAGTGGACTCCCAGCTTGCTCATCGAGTGGTTGACGTGGCTCTCCACTGTTCGTTCGGACAGGAACAGCCGCTTCGCGATGTCCTTGTTGCTCAGCCCCGCCGTCACCAGCCGAGCCACCTCGAGCTCGCGCTTGCTCAGACCGCCACTAGTCCCGGCTTTCCCGGTGTCCGACCGCGCCAGCTCGACGAGCGCCTCGGGTCGTAGCGCTCGCCCGGCCTGGAACGCGGCCTCGGCCTTCGCGCCAAGCGCGGCCCGCGCCGCCTCGACGCCGGGCTGGACCCAGATCGACCACGGCAGCCCCACGGGTGTCTCCATCTCCTCCCGCAGTCGGGCCGCGCCGCCGTACAACTTCAGCGCCGCGCGGGATCTCCAACACGGACCGCCTCGGCGATGCCCTCCGCCTGCTGCGCGACGGACAGCAGGTCGCTGTCAATCACGTGGTCCAACGCCGCGGTGAAGCTGGCCCGCGCGGCCGTGCGGTCCCCGGAGAGGATCTCCAGCCACCCGCGCGTGTAGTACGCGCCCACCGTGCCGTAGTCGTCCTCGGCCGCAATAGCAACGTCGAGGCCTTGCTGGATCCACGGCCATGCGGCGTCGAGGTTTCCGCGTTGCATCTCGATCCCGCCGAGCGAGCTCAGCGCCATCGCCATGTCGGGGCGGTTACCTGCGCGGTTCAGGGAGTCCACCGCTCGCCGGAGGTGCTCGTAGGCGGCGTCGAGGTCCCGATGCTCACGCTCGGCGATGTAGGCGAGGCCGAGCGGTTCGACCGCGGCCAGCGCGTCCTCACCGGCCTGACGCGAGAGCTCGGCCAGCTTCTGCGGGCTCACCAGGGGGAGCCCATCGCGCCGGTGTCCCTTGAGCGGGTGAGTGGTCCATAGGGCTCGGATCACCCCCTGGCTCGCCGTGAGCTCGCGGTCCTCCAATGCCGAGGTGAGTCGCCGCCGCCCCTCACCGCGTGCGTAGATCATCCACAGGTATCGCAGGTTGCCCAGCAGCGCGACCTCACGGTCCGGGTTCGCGTGCACGGTGTCGATGGCTGCCCTGACTTCGGCGATTTCCTCCCACAGGCGGCGGTGCTCGGCCATCGCGCCGCGCACCAACCGGGCGTCGAAGGCCTCCGCCGCGAGGCGCTCGTAGAAGGTGCTGTGGCGCTCGCGTACCTCGTCCGCGCCGCCGGCGTCGAGCAACACCGCCGCGGCGTACTCCCGGATCGTGTCCAGCAGCCGGTAGCGGACCGTGCCGTCGCCCGCCGGCTCCGCCTGCAGCATCGACTTGTCCGCCAGCCGCTGGAGCCCGTCGACGACGTCGTCGGCCCCGAGCGGGTCGAAACCGCACACCTGCTCGGCGGCGTCGAGCCGGAACGGACCCCGGAAGATCGACAAGCGCTGCAGCAACGTGCGCTCCGGCTGCTCGAGTAGGTGGTAGCTCCAGTCCAGCGTGGCGCGCAGCGTCTGATGACGCTGGTTGGCGTCGCGCGCGCCATGGGTCAGCAGCCGCAGCCGGCCGTCCAACCGCGTCACCATGTCCGCCGGCGACAGTATTGCTGTGCGGGCCGCCGCTAGCTCCAGCGCGAGCGGGATGCCGTCAAGCCGCCGGCACAACGACACCACCGCGGCGGTGTTGGCGCCGTCGAGCTCGAAACCGGGCCGGACGCTGCGCGCTCGGTCGACGAACAGCCGCACCGCGTCGGTGTCCGCCGCCGCATCGAACGATGCGAGATCGTCGGGCAGCGGCAGCGGCAGCGGCGGCAACCGCCAGACGGTCTCGCCCTCGATGTTGAGGCGTTCCCGGCTGGTGGCCAGCACGACCAGCCGGGGCGCTTCGGTCAGTAGCCGGCTCACCAACTCAGCCACCGGCTCCACCAGGTGCTCGCAGTTGTCCACGACCAGCAACAGCTGCTTGTCCCGCAGCCGTCGGGCGAGCACGTCCAGCGTGTCCTGCCGCTCCAGGGTCACGCCGACCGCGGCCGCCACCACACCGGCGATCAGCTGCGGGTCGCGTACGCTGGCCAGCTCCACCAGCGCCTGGCCGTCTGCGAAGCTCGCGGCCTGCCGCCGCGCGAACTCTGTCGCCAACCGGGTCTTGCCGACGCCGCCAGGGCCAAGCACGGTGAGGATCCGGGTGTGGGCCAGCAGCCGGCGCAGCGCCGCAAGGTCGACCTCGCGCCCGACGAAGCTCGACAGCCGCTCGGGTACGGCAGGCGGCCGGGTCACCGGGCAATTATGGGGTTCGGAGGCCCCGCCTGCGGGCGGTCGATGGGCACGCCGCAAGATGACAGAGTGGTAACGCCGCAGGCACGGCCTGCTTGGGCGGGGGCCTGGGGCCGTATCTGGCGTCGCCCGGGACTGCCTGCCGCCGTGACGATCCTGGCCGCAGCGAACGTCGTGGTCACCCGCGTCGGCCCTGGAGCGGCTGTCGCCTGCAACCTGGCCGCGGCCGGACTGCTGCTGCTGCTGGCCCGGCGCTGCGGTGCGAGCTGGGACGCCATGGGCCTCGGCAACGCCCGGCTTCGCCGTGGTCTGCTCATCGGTGCCGGGGTGGCAGGCGCGGTCGGGGCCGTGTACCTGGTCGGGCTCAGCCTGCCGGCCACCCGGGAGCTGTTCGTCGACGAGCGAGCGGGCGGGCCGGTCAGTGGGCTGCTCTGGCAGCTGATGATCGGTATCCCGCTGGGCACGGTCGTGCTCGAGGAGATCGCCTTCCGAGGGGTGCTGCCGGCGCTGATGGGCGGCTCGTTCTGGCCCGGAGCGGTGCTCTCCTCCGCACTGTTCGGGGCGTGGCACATCCTGCCGGCGATCGGGCTGGGCGCCACCAACGCGGGTGTCGGTTCTGCGATCGGCGGCCTGAGCGGCAGCGTGCAGGTCGGGCTGGTCGTGCTGGGCACCGGAGCCGCCGGGTTGCTCCTGCTCGCGCAGCGGCGGTGGAGCGGTCACCTCGTCACCCCGGCGCTGGCACACATGGCGACCAACATGCTCGGCGCGTTCATCGCCTGGCGGACTCCGGCGCGACCCAGCCGGTGCCGGTGGTCGCCACGACCGCGAGGACCTTGCGGCTGAAGGCGCCGGTGCGGTCCAGCTCGCGGACGGCGAGCTCGGCGCGGGCCTGCGGCGAGTCCGCCGAGTCCAGCCCGACGTAGACCCGCACCGGCGAGAGTGCGGGCTGGCCGGAGAAGGCGCTCAGGTCGGCGATGCTCGGCGCAGTGGCGGTGAAGCTGCGCCCTTCCAGCCCGAGCGACCCCCAGGCGACGAGGGAGCCGGGTCCGCCCGAGACGGCCGACGACTGCGGCTGCGTCACGCCTACCTCGGTGCGACCGTTGTCCAGCGAGAAGATCCGGTTGGCCGCGTCGATGAGCACGATCGACACCAGGCCGTGGAGGAGCGCGGCCACCAGAATCTGGCGCTCGCTCATCGAGGGGCGGCGGCCCGGCACGCCGGCCTGGCAGCCGATAGTCGACCAGGATCGCAACGTGCGGTTCGTGGACAGCGGCGGTGACCTCGGCGTCTCGCCGGACACCTGGCAGACGCCGCGCATGCTGTACATGCAGAACGGGTCCGACCCGGTGACGTGGTGGAGCCTGGACCCGCTGTTCTCCCAGCCGGACTGGCTCGACGGCGACCGGCCGCCGGACGTCTCGCCGCAGATGCGGTGGTACCCGGTCGTCACGTTCTGCCAGGTCACGCTCGACCTCGTCGCGCAGTCAGACCCGCCAGCACGGCGCCAGTCAGGTCGGCCACCACCCGAGGGACGAAGCGGCCGATCCACCGGTCGAGGGTTCGGGTGCCCAGCCGCACGGTTCGCGCGGCCAGCAGCAGCACCCCTGCCAGCGCGGCCGTGCTCACATCAGCCAGATCGGCCAACAACCGCGACCCAGCGTGCGACACCACACCCCGACCGTCCGCAGCGACCGTGATCCTCGGGCGCGTCGCTGTAACCTTCACGTCGAAAGTGCCTCTCTACCCGGCGAACTTGACCGTCAGCAAGCCAAGTTTCCCGTGGCAGACAGGCACTTTCGCTCATCCACACCCCGACACGCCGCCATGATCACGAATAGCCC
>JACDBJ010000115.1 GCA_013695005.1 Pseudonocardiales bacterium | reverse complement strand
ATCGAGGACATCTGCCGCCGGCTGTGCGTGTCGGCGGACCGGGCCGACGAGGTGCGCGCCGCGCTGGCCGAGCTGCCGCCGCGGCGGCGCACGGTGGCCACCCTGACCTGGGCAGGGACGGCGGACTAGCCGAGTCATCGCTAGTCGGGTCGGCGGCCCCCGGCCCACGCCCGCCCTGATCGCCAGTTGAGTGTCATCCATGGTCGTGCGGTGACGCGTGGCGGCACTCAACTGGCGATCAGGGTTGTGGCCGTTCGACGCGCTGCATCTGCGCGGAGCGGCTCAGGTGTGGGTGATGACCAGCCAGGCGATCAGCACGCCCAGCGAGTTGGTGGCGACGTGGGCGATCATCGGGCTGACCAGGTGTCCACCCCATCGACGGTAGACCATCAGCAGCATCCCGGCCCCGGTCATCGCCAGCACCACGAGCACGGTCTGGGCCAGCAGCCCGATGCCGCCGATCGTGGCGCCCATCGCGGCGTTCGCTGCGGTGACGCCGAAGGACGGCAGCACGTGCCACAGGCCGAACAACGCCGAGGAGGCCAGCGCGGTCGGCCAGAACCGCTCGCCGCCGAACAGTGCGGGCAACACGCCGCGGAAGGCGATCTCCTCGAGCAGGACGGTGCCCAGCGGGATCTGGATGAGCGCCGCGAACAGCAGCGTCTGCACCGAGCCCGCGGCCCGTTGGTCGGCGAACGCGGACCGGGTAGCCGGCAGCGCCCAACCGATCGTGTAGATCAGCACGACGAGACTCGCCGCCACCGCTCCGACCAGCAGACCCTTGCGCAGCCGTCGGTTCTGCAGGCCGAGGTCTGCCCAGCTCAGGCCGCACCGGCGCGCCACGACGATCAGCAAGGCGGCAACGGCTAGGTTCCACGGCACGTAGGCCAGCCCGGTGAGCACGCGGTTGCTGACCAGGTTCGATCCGGCGAGAATCGCGATAGCGAGGATGAGCCCTAGGCGGAGTCGGACCGGGTGCAGGTGCACCCGAGTGCGGGGCACGGTCATCGTTGCCATTACGCCCATCCTGAAGCATCGGGTGCGCGGCACTCAGAGCGGGGGGAGGGCAGATGAGCACGACCGGGGGCCGCGGGCTGCCTATTCCGCCCTCGGCGTTCGACTCCGACGCGCGGCCTGTGGTCCGCGACATCTACGTGGACTTCCTGCGAGCCTTCAGCATTCTCGTCGTGGTCCTGTGGCACTGGGCCTTCACGATCCTTCTGTGGTCTCCCAGCGGGCCGTCGGCTACCAGCCCCCTAGGCTTCACAGAGGGCCTGTGGGTGCTGACCTGGCTGTTCCAGGTGCTGCCGCTGTTCTTCTTCGTCGGCGGCTACGTCCACCTTCGCGCTTGGCAGCGAGCCAAGGGGCGCGGCGAGAGTCTGGGCCGTTTCGTGTGGATCAGGGTCCGCCGACTGTCGATTCCGGCGGTGGCCCTTGCAGCCGTGTGGATCACGCTCGGTCTGCTGCTCGGCGGCGCATTCGACATCGCCTGGATTGGCCGAGCGGTCCTGCTCGTGATCAGCCCGCTGTGGTTCATCGCGGTCTACCTACTGCTGATCGCGCTGATCCCACTGTGGTTCAGCCTACAGGAGCGCTTCGGCGCCGTCGTCTTCGTCTGGATGATCGGCCTGACCGTCGTCGCCGACGTGCTGCGGTTCCGCCTCGGGATCGACGAGATCGGCTACGTCAACATGCTGCTGGTCTGGGGTGTGGCGTTCCAGGCCGGCTTCTACTACGAGCGGCTGGTCAAGGCCCCGCGCAGGGTCGACTCGGCGCTGATGCTGGCGGGGCTGTTCGCGCTGGTCGGGCTGGTCGGCTCGGGGCTGTACCCGGGATCGATGGTCGGCGTGCCTGGCGAGACCTCCAACATCGCGCCCCCGACGCTGTCGATCATCGCGCTGCTCGCGTTCCAGGTCGGAGCCGCCGAGCTGGCCCGGCCGCGGATGGAGCGGTGGCTGGAGCGACCGCGGGTGCGGCGGGTGGTGGAGACCGTCAACCGGTTCGCGATGCCGCTGTTCCTGTTTCACGGGACGGGCATGGCCGTCGGCCGCTTCCTGATCTACTTCTACAACGGCGAGATCGGCGAGCGCACGGTGCCCGACGCGGCGTGGTGGCTGCAGCGGCCGCTCTACATCGGGGTGTCGCTGCTGTGCACCCTGCCGGTGATCTGGATCTTCGCCCGCTACGGGCCCCGCAGGGCTCCCGCCGGACCCCACATCGCGCCCGCCTGAGCCCCTGCACTGCCCCCTTGACGGTCGCCGCCCCCCAGCCAGTGAAAATGTAGGAGATCGAGTCCGGCAGCCGAGCCGGCGCGCCGTGACGCCGAGGGGAGCGTGATGGGCCTCCCGCTCGAGGTGCTGCTCGGCGTCGGGGCCGCTGTCGTGCTGCTCGCGGTCTTGGCCGTGCGGGTGTCGGTGCGGGTGGGCCTGCCGTCGCTGCTGCTCTACCTCGGCATCGGCGTGCTGCTCGGTGAGGCGGTGCTGGGCGTCGAGTTCTCCGATGCCGCCCTCACCGAGACGCTCGGTATCGCCGCGCTGGTCCTCATCCTCACCGAGGGCGGGCTGACCACCCGGTGGAGCGTGGTGCGCCCCGCGCTGTGGATCGGGATCGCGCTCTCCACGTTGGGGGTGGCGATCAGCATCGCCGTCGCCGGGACGGCCCTGCACCTGCTGCTGCCGCTGGACTGGCGAACCGCGCTGCTGTGGGGCGCCGTGCTGTCGGTCACCGACGCCGCGGCCGTCTTCAGCGTGCTACGCACGATCGGGGTGTCCAAGCGGCTGGTCGGCGCGTTGGAGCTGGAGTCCGGTCTGAACGACGCGCCCGCGGTGATCGCGGTGATCCTGCTGGCCAACGACGACCCGCTCGACTGGCTCACGACGCCCGCGCAGATCGGCTACGAGCTCGTCGCTGGAGCGGTCATCGGCGGGCTGCTCGGGTTGGGCGGGGCCTGGGCGCTGCGCCGCGCGGCACTGCCGGCCACCGGCCTGTACCCGCTGGCCACGGTGGCGATGTGCGTGCTGGCCTACGCCTGCGGCCAGGGCGCGCACGCGTCGGGCCTGCTCGCCACCTACGTGGCGGCGCTGATCCTCGGCAACGCCAAACTGCCGCACCGCAGCGACACCGTGTCCTTCGCCGAGGGGATGGGCTGGCTGGCGCAGATCGGGCTCTTCGTGCTGCTCGGACTCTACTCCTCGCCAGGACGCCTGGTGGACGCCGTGGTGCCGGCGCTCGTGGTCTGCGCAGTCACCCTGCTGCTGGCGCGTCCGTTGTCGGTCGTGGCCTCGGCGGCGCCGTTCCGGGTGCCATGGCGCGAGCAGGTGTTCCTGTCCTGGGCCGGCCTGCGCGGGGCGGTGCCGATCGTGCTCGCGTCGATCGCGCTGACCGCAGGCGCGCCGGACGCCCAGCGGCTGGTCGACGTCGTGTTCGTCGTCGTCGTGATCCTCACGCTCCTGCAGGGCACCACGCTGGGCTGGCTCGCGCGGCGGCTGGGGGTCGGCAGTGACGGCGAGGTGCAGGAGATCGAGGTGGACGCCGCGCCGCTGGACGAGCTCGGCGCCGACCTCATCCAGGTCCGGGTGCCACCCGGCTCGAAGCTGCGCGGGGTCTACCTGCGCGAGCTGCGGCTGCCCGAGGGTGCCACCGTGAGCCTGCTGGTGCGCGACGGCAGCGGGTTCACCCCGTCGCCGGACACCCGGCTGCGCGAGCTCGATCAGCTGCTTGTCGTGGCCACCGCGGACGTGCGGGACGCCACCGAACGACGCATCCGGGCGGTCGACCGCGCCGGCCGGTTGGCCCGGTGGCGCGGCGAGACCGGCGAGTCGTAGACAATTGGCTGGTGTCCCAGCCTGCCGCCGAGCCCGCCGGCGCTCTGGCGACCGCGCAACCGCCGCGACGGCTGTGGCTGTTCGCGGCGCTCGCTGTCGCCGTTCTCGCGGCTGACGTCGTCACCAAGACGCTCGCGGTGGCCTACCTGAGCGGCGAGCCCGCGGTCCGGCTGCTCGGTGGGTCGGTGTACCTGGTGCTGTTCCGCAACCCGGGCGCGGCGTTCTCGCTGGCGACCGGGATGACCTGGGTGCTCACCCTCGTCGCGGTCGGGGTGGTCGTGGTGATCCTGCGGGCGGCCAGCCGGCTGCGCTCCGTGGGGTGGGCGATCGCGCTCGGGCTGCTGCTCGGTGGCGCACTGGGAAACCTCGGTGACCGGCTGTTCCGCGCGCCTGGGCCGCTGCAGGGCCACGTCGTCGACTTCATCTCGCTGTTCGCGCCCGACGGCAGTGTCTGGCCGGTGTTCAACATCGCCGACGCCAGCATCTGTACCGGGGCCGCCTTGCTGATCCTGCTGGCGCTGCGCGGCCGTGAGCTGGACGGAACCCGGCGCACCTCCCGCGACGAGCCGGCAACCGACAGCCGGGCACCCGGCTCGTGAGCCAACGCACCCTGCCGGTGCCCGACGGCCTGGACGGCATGCGGGTGGACGCGGGGCTCTCGCGGCTGCTCGGTATGTCGCGCACCGCGGTGGCAGGTCTCGCCGAGTCCGGCAACGTGCTGCTCGACGGCCGGCCGGTGGCCAAGTCCGACCGGCTGGTCGCCGGCCGCGAGCTGGCGGTGACGCTGCCGGAGCCGGCGCAGCCGATCACGCCGCCGGCCGGGGCCGTCGAGGGACTCACCGTCCTGTACGAGGATCCCGACATCGTCGTGGTTGACAAGCCGGTCGGGGTGGCCGCGCACCCCAGCCCGGGATGGACCGGACCCACCGTGCTGAGCGGGCTCGCCGCGCTGGGGGTGCAGCTCTCGTCCTCCGGGCCGCCGGAACGGCAGGGGATCGTGCATCGGCTCGACGTCGGCACGACCGGCGTGATGGTGCTCGCGAAGTCCGACCGGGCCTACACCGCGCTCAAGCGGGCGTTCAAAGAGCGCACGGTCGCCAAGCGCTACCACGCATTGGCCCAGGGCCACCTCGATCCGAGCCGCGGCACCGTCGACGCCCCCATCGACAGGCACCCGCGCCACGACGGCCGCTGGGCCGTAGTGGCGGGCGGCAAGCCGAGCGTGACGCACTACGACACGCTCGAGGCGTTCCCGGCGGCCTCGTTGCTGGAGGTCGACCTGGAGACCGGTCGTACCCACCAGATCCGGGTGCACCTCGCCGCACTGCGGCATCCGTGCGTCGGCGACCTGACCTACGGCGCCGACCCCGCGCTCGCCGGCCGGCTCGGGCTGCGCCGGCAGTGGCTGCACGCCCGCCAGCTCGGGTTGCCCCGTCCGGCGAACGGGGTCTGGGTCGAGTTCGTCAGCCCCTACCCGGACGACCTACAGCACGCCCTGGACGTGCTCCGCGCCCAGGCATGACCCCACCGGTCGTCCGGCGGGTTGGGCTGCTCGTCCTCGGTCTGCTGGTCGTGCTCGCCGCGATCTTCGTGGCAGGCCGGGAGTCCGGTGACCCGCCGCCGGCCGGCTCCGCGGACTCCGTGCGCCTCGGCCCCGAGCTGGGTGACGA
>JACDBJ010000088.1 GCA_013695005.1 Pseudonocardiales bacterium | reverse complement strand
CTGGACGTGGGCAGGGCGATGCGGACCGTGCCGGCGCACCTGCGTCGGGCGGTCGTGGTCCGCGACGGTGGCTGTGCGTTCCCCGGCTGCGGACGCGAACCAGGCTGGTGCGAAGTGCACCATATTCTGGAATGGGAACACGGCGGTCGCACCGATATCGACAACGTGGTTATGTTGTGTCGATTCCACCACCGACTCCTTCACCACCCCGGCTGGATTGTCCGAATACGCGACGGCCAACCCGAATTCATCCCACCCAAATGGGTCGATAGTCAACAAATACCCCGACGCCGGCCACCGCCCACACCACGGGTGGCTGACGCACGGCCGTTGGTCGCTGTGGGAGGCTGAGGCGTGACCGAGACCTATGTCCACGGCTATCACGCACGGGAGAACGAGCGGCTGCAGGACCAAGCCGGGACGCTCGTCGACCTCCTGCACGCCGACACCGCGTACCCGGCCGGGAGCACGGTGCTGGAGGTCGGGTGCGGGGTCGGCGCGCAAACGGTCACGCTGGCCGGACGCAGCCCTGATGCGCAGTTCACGTCGGTGGATCTCTCAGCGGAGTCGGTCGCCGAGGCCAGGCGCAGGGTCGAGCAGGCCGGGCTCACCAATGTGGAGTTCGGGCAGGCCGACATCTTCGCCTTGCCGTTCGATGCCGAGTCCTTCGACCACATGTTCGTCTGCTTCGTGCTGGAGCACCTCTCGCGGCCGGTCGAGGCGCTGACGATCCTCAAGAGGCTGCTTAGGCCGGGAGGCACCATCACGGTGATCGAGGGCGATCACGGATCTGCGTACTTCCACCCCGACAGCGCCGCGGCGCGTGCGGCGATCCAGTGCCAGGTCACCATGCAGCGCGACGCCGGCGGTGACGCGCTGATCGGCCGCCAGATCTACCCGCTGCTGGTGCGGGCGGGATTCGACGCGGTCCGCGTGTCGCCGCGGATGGTCTACGTCGATTCGAGCCGACCGGACCTCGTCGACGGCTTCACCCGCAAGACGTTCACCGCGATGATCGAAGGGGTTCGCGAGCCCGCGATCGCGTCCGGGCTCAGCGACGCAGCCGCCTTCGACGCGGGCGTCGAGGCCCTCTACCGCACGACCGAGGAGGACGGCGTGTTCTGCTACGCGTTCTTCAAGGGTGTCGGCGAAGTACCCGGCCGACTCAGCTGACCTTGGTGTCCGGCACCCGATCCAGCTGACCGGCGCGGACCGGCACGGTGGGGATGCCGTTGCTGGCGGCGTCCGCGTCCTGCTTGGCCTTGGCGGCGTAGATGTCGACGTAGGTCTGCCCGGACAGCTCCATCAGCGCGTACATGATCTCGTCGGTCATGGAGCGCTCGATGAACCGGTCACCGGCCATTCCGGCGTACCGGGAGAAGTCCAGCGGCTCGCCGATCTTGACTTGCACCCTGTACGGCCGCCACATCCGTGAGCCGATGGGGTTGACCCTGTCGGTGCCCACCATCGCCACCGGGATCACCGGCACGCCGGCCTCCTGGGCCATCCGCGCCACTCCGGTCTTGCCCTTGTAGAGCTTGCCGTCCGGCGAGCGGGTGCCCTCGGGATAGATGCCCAGCAGCCGCTCGTCCCGCAGCAGGCGTACCGCCGTGGACATCGCCGCCTGGGCGGCGGACCCGCCCGACCGGTCCACCGGCACCTGACCCATCGCGGTGAAGAAGATCTTCTTCAGCCGTCCGGTCAGACCGGGCTGGGTGAAGTACTCCGACTTGGCAAGGAACGTGACCCGGCGCGGAACCATCAGCGGGAGGAAGAACGAGTCGGCCACGGCGAGGTGGTTGCTGGCGAGGATCGCACCGCCCTGCTCGGGAACGTGTTCCAGGCCCGACACCTTCGGCCGGAAGATCAGCCGAAGCAACGGGCCGAGCAGGACATACTTGGCCAACCAGTAGAGCAATTCGCACTTCCTCCTCAGGCCCGAGCCGTGCCCAGCCTACGGACGCCGCCGATACCGACACAATGCCGGCACCTGCGCCGTGCACCTCCCCGCAAGCCGCGACGCATGTCAGGATGGGCAGCTACTGCCGACAGGAGAACGTGGTGGATCGACCGGACGTCCTGGCCGGGGCGGAACCCTTCGCCCACGACGGCTCCGACGACCTCGGCGTGCTGTTCTGCCACGGCTTCACAGGCTGCCCGCAGAGCCTGCGGCCCTGGGCCGAACACCTCGCCGCCGCCGGCCTGACCGTGCGCCTGCCCCTGCTCCCCGGCCACGGAACCCGATGGCAGGACCTGAACCGGACCCCATGGACGGACTGGTACGGCGAGGTCGACGCGGCGTTCCGCGAGCTCAACGGGCGGTGCAGCCAGGTCTTCGTCTGCGGGCTCTCGATGGGCGGCACGCTCACGCTGCGACTGGCGCAACAGCACGGCGACGCCGTGTCGGGGATCGTGCTGGTCAACCCTTCGGTCAACACCCTGCGGTGGGACGCGAAGCTGGCGCCGCTGCTCGCGCCGCTGCTGCCCAGCACGGCGGCGATCGCCAGCGACATCCGTAAGCCAGGCGTGGTCGAGCTCGCCTACCCGCGTACGCCGGTGCGGGCATTCGCATCGCTGCGCAAGCTGTGGGCGGTGGTGCGAGCGGATCTGCCCAAGATCACCCAGCCCGTGCTGCTGCTGCACTCCCTCGAGGACCACGTCGTCGAGCCGGTGAACAGCAAGATCGTGCTGGACGGGATCTCCTCCACCGACGTCACCGAGATCACGCTGGCCGACAGCTACCACGTGGCAACGCTCGACAACGACGCGTCGAGGATCTTCGACGAGAGCCTGGCGTTCGTGCGGCGTCTCAGCGCTGCGGGGCACCCCTCCCGTGCCGGTGGAGCGACATGACCCTGCCCGGCGATCGTGACGACGACCGGCGGCCGGAGGACGGGCTGCCGCAGCCGCGTGACGGCGGGCCGCGCGGGCCCGGGAGCGGTG
>JACDBJ010000061.1 GCA_013695005.1 Pseudonocardiales bacterium | reverse complement strand
TGCCTGCTCAGGTCCCGCCACCCGACCCGGCCACCTCCACTACCACCGCTCAGCCCGATCCGTCCAAGTGCGGGGCCACGGCCGCGGCGCAGCTCAACTGGGGAAACCCGCAGCGGGAGTCGCACTTCACAGCCGGACTGGACCGCGACTGGCATCCGTACGGACCAGAGCCGGGGCACAACGGCGCCGGGCTCCGGGACCCCAAACAGGTGTCTGTCGCCGCCGGTGTGGCCACCCTGACCTCCACCGCAGACGGCACGACCGCCGCAATGAGCTGGCACCCCGGCCAGCGCTACGGGCGCTGGGAGGCGTGCCTGAAGTCCGACGCGGCCAAGGGCGGGCTGAACGCCGTGATGCTGCTCTGGCCCAACGCCGAGGACTTCCCGGTGGGCGGCGAGGTCGACTTCATGGAGATCATGTCCGCCGACCGGCAGACGACCAGCTTCTTCCTGCACTACGGGGCGGACAACCAGCAGATCTTCGGTGAGACCAAGCATGACGCGACACAGTGGACGGCCTGGGCCCTGGAGTGGACGCCGCAACACATGATCGCCTACGTCAACGGCCGGAAGTGGTACGAGACCACCGAGGTCGACAAGTTCCCGCCGCGTCCCATGCATCTCTGCATCCAGCTGGACTACTTCGGCGGTGCCCCAGAGGGCACGGCCATGCACGTCGACTGGGCTCGCCAGTGGGCATTGCCGGACAGTGAGCCGTCCACGCTGTCGCTCGCGCCAGGGGATCCGGCCACCGGACAGCCGAAGGACTACCCCGGGCGCAACCCGCGCAGGCTGAGCTGACCGGTCGAGACGAACCTGCGCCGGCCGATTCGACCTGCCAGGTGACAGTCTCGCGATTAGCTGAAGGAGTGCTCCGCGTCGGGGTAGGTGCCGCCGCGGACGTCGTCGGCGAACGCCTCGGCGGCCGCCAGCAACGTCCCACCGAGGTCGGCATACCGCTTGACG
The DNA here is from genome assembly GCA_013695005.1 of Pseudonocardiales bacterium. Classification (GTDB taxonomy): domain Bacteria; phylum Actinomycetota; class Actinomycetes; order Mycobacteriales; family Pseudonocardiaceae; genus Pseudonocardia. Next base: position 2,921 of record JACDBJ010000061.1, on the reverse strand, counting down.
AACCTGGGAGTCCGGCCCCGGTTCAGCCCTGCCATGTCCGTCCAGACGAGCACTTGGGCGTCGCAGTCCGGCCCGGCGCCGATGCCGATCGTGGGGATCGCGAGCTCGGCGGTGATCCGCTTGGCGACATCGGCGGGGACCATCTCCAGCACCACGGCGAACGCCCCCGCGGCCTGTACCGCTAGCGCCTCCTCCACGAGGTGCTCACCGGCCTGGCCGCGGCCCTGCACGCGGTACCCGCCGAGGGCGTGCTCGCTCTGCGGCGTGAAGCCTAGGTGCGCCATGACCGGCACGCCCGCACTGGAGATCATCTCGATCTGCGGGGCGAACCGCTGCCCGCCCTCCAGCTTGACGGCGTGCGCGCCGCCTTCCTTCATGAACCGCACCGAGGTGTCGAGCGCCTGCTCCGGGCTGGTCTGGTAGCTGCCGAAAGGCAGGTCAGCGACGACCAGCGCACGCTTGGCGGCGCGGCTGACCGCGCGGACCATCGGCAGCAGCTCGTCGACCGTCACCGGCAGGGTGGACTCGTAGCCCAGGACGTTGTTCGCGGCGGAGTCCCCGACCAGCAGCACCGGGATGCCCGCCTCGTCGAAGATCTGCGCGGAGTACATGTCATATGCGGTGAGCATCGGCCAGCGCTCGCCGCGCTCCTTGAGCTCACGCAGGTGGTGGATCCGGATCCGCTTGATCGGCGTCGGTGACGACATGTCGGCCGTCCTCCCTCGAGGCCCACGTTCTGCAGGTCCCCGGGAACGTCGGGATGCTGACCCCCAAAGCGTGACACCGGTCTCGGTGGACGGCATGACGGTGCGACGAGTTTCACACCCTGACGATTCCATCGCGGTCTAGGTATTGCCCGAGCTGCCGTTCGGCTCCAGCTCGACCCGTTGCCCGGTCGGTGTGACGGTGAACAGCCACGCTCCGACGTCGGGCTGGCCCTGGTCCACCCACCAACGGTAGGCGGTCTGGACCTCGTCCCACAGCCGCCGGGGGCCACCTTGGCGAACCTCGTAGGGCGGCTGCGGGGCGAGGCCGATCGCGGCCCACGAGTCGGTGTCGGGGTCGAGCAGCCACTGGGTTCCGGTGTCGTCGGTCGTGGGGGCGTAGTGCTTGTGGATTCCGTGCACGCGCATGCCGATGGCCACGGCGGCGTTGCGGTCCCCGGCGATCCGGTATGGGTGAACGTCGGTGCTGGAAATGGCTCCGGTGTCGGTGTCGATTGGCCGGCCGCGCGGGCGCGGGACGCGTTGGGCGCGCAACGCCATGAACGCGGCGGGCCGGCCGAGCCGGCCACGGGCCGTCCCGTCCTGGTGGACCGTCAGGGTCAGGATCCCGGGCGGTTGGTAGGTGCCGGTCATGGGCAGCACGACGCGGCCACCCGGCACCGTCTGAGTGATCCAGGTGTGGGGGATCGTGGTCACGCCAGCGGTCACGATGATCCGGTCGTACGGCGCGTTGGCCCGGTAGCCCTCGGTGCCGTCAGCGGTGACCACGGTGACCTTGCCGAAGCCGGTCGCGTCCAGCGCCGCCTTGGCCTGGTCGGCGACCTGGGGGTCGACCTCGACGGTGACGACGTTCTCCGGGCCGAGCCGGTGCGCGAGCAGGGCGGCGTTGTACCCGGTGCCGGTGCCGACCTCCAGCACCCGCATGCCGGGTTCGGCGTCCAGCGCGGCCAACATGTCCGCCACCACGGCCGGGTGCGACGCCGAGGAGGTCACCTCGTGGCCGGTACCGTCCTCGGCCGGTCGCCCGTCATCGACCTGGGTGTCTACCGGGTGGTTGGCGTAGGCCACCGCGAGCCACTCGTCGGGCTCCTCGTCGCGGCGCAGTGGGTGCATGTCGTTGCCGTCCACCCCGCGCCGTTGACGCCACACCAGCGGCGGGATGAACGTATGCCGAGGCACGTCGGTGAACGCTTGCAGCCACGGCCCCGGCAGGTCTGCGAGCTTGGCGACCATCCGTGTCCGCAGCTCGGCGGGATCAGCCACCTCTACTTCTTCTCGTGCTTGCCGGGGTCCGGCGGCGGAGGTGGTGGCCCACCTCCCTGAGCGTCGTGGTTCGGTCGGGCTGTGGCTTCGGATCGTCGTCATGCTTGCCCATGTCAGCCACCGTGCCCTCCTGACCACCTCGCGCGCAAGAACGCACGGCACACCCGCCAGAGATCGTCTGCGATCGCCATTCCCGTCATCCTCGCCAGCTCGTCACATCCACGACCGAGTGCTCGACCCCAGCCCAGCACCGGCCCACCTCCCCCCACGGCCGGGGCGGGGTGTGGTCGGTGTGGTTGGCCAGCAGACCGCGAACATGCCAGCCACTGGCCACCCGCTCGGCGCGAAGGTGGCTTGGCTCCCGGCCATAGATGGCCACAGCGCGCACCGAAGTGGCCGGCTCGGGATCGCGAGCCGACCACCAGTGCGGCGCAGCGGGCGGTTCCAGTGGCAGGCCGCACCGGCAGCGGTCACCGGCCAAGGCTCGGCCCGCCGATCAGGTGGTGGAGGCGTTGCCGGCGTGGCCGGCGATACTTCCCTCGGCGCGCCACGGCGCGCAGCCATGCGATCACGCCGTGCGACGCTAGGTGCCCTCAGCGCCGAGCCGTGTACTGCCAGTACACCCCGTTCAGGCGACGCCGAGGCGGTTCCTCAGCGACTCCAGCTCCCACGTTCGGTGTCGGGTGCGCCGGTGCAGGTCGGCCACAAGATCGCGGGCGATCGGATCATTGCGTACGCGCATCGGAGCGAGCCGGTCGGCTGTGTCCAGCGATCGGATCACCTCGCCGTCGCGGCTGCCCTCGGCCTGCGCCCAAGCGCGCGCGAGGTCGAACCAGACGTTGGACTCCCGGTCGCGGCTGCCGAACACCGACAGGTCGATCGGGGCAGCGGTGAACCGCTCGGCCGCCTCCGGCCCGGTGCCGCTCTCGACCC
>JACDBJ010000105.1 GCA_013695005.1 Pseudonocardiales bacterium | reverse complement strand
CGTCGGGCTGCGGGCCGCGCAGCTCGCCGGCACGCCGCGGCTGCTGGAGGCCACCGTGGACCGCGACCTGCTGCTGCGGGGACTGCGGCTCGCCGGGCTGGTGTACCGCTTCCCGCCGGAGTTCGACCGGGCGGCATTCGAGCGGGCCTACACGCCCGGAGCGCAGATCACCCACCGCCTGAGCGTGCGCCGCCACGCCGCGGCCAAGCGGGCGAGCATGGCCGCACACGTCAGCCAGACCGGCGGCGGCGAGTCCGAGCGAACCCTCGCCGCGCTGCTGCGGATACCCGGGCCGATCTTCGGCTGGGTGCTCGGCACGGAGTGGTACGTGCGGCGGGACCCCGGTGTGGGTGCGGCTGTCTCATGAGGCGGCGGTGGGTGCAAGTCACGTTGTCCCTGCTGTCGTTGCTGGGTGCCGGCACGGTCATCGCATTCGGCATCCCGTGGGTCACCGGCGTGGGATGGGCGGACGTCATCGCGCAGTTCCGCGCGCTGTCCGTGCTGACTGTCGTCGGGATGGTCGTGCTCTGGCTGCTCGGCCTGTACGCCTACACGTTCGTGCTGACCGCATCGATCCCCGGGCTGAGCAACTGGCAGGGGTTCCAGCTCAACGCGATGGGCAGCGCGGTCAGCAACCTGCTGCCCTTCGGCGGCGCGGTGGGCGTGGCGGTCACGTTCGCGCTCACCGGGAGCTGGGGGATCAAGCCTGCGGTGGTGCTGGTCGGGACGCTGGTGAGTGGGATCTGGAACATGCTCGGCCGGCTTGCTCTGCCGGCGATCGGTCTCGGGCTGCTCGTGGTGTTCGGCGAGCTGCCCGACCCCAAGCTCGCCTCCGCCGCCGCCGGTGCCTGCGGGGTGCTCCTGCTGGTGCTCGCCGGCATCACCGGCGCGCTGTGGAGCGAGTCGGTCGCCCGCTGGCTCGGCACCGCGGTGGACGTTCTGGTCCGGGTGCTGCCGCAGCGGTGGCGGCCGGAACCGGGCCGGGTCGGCGCGACGCTGGTGCGGCTGCGCCGCTCGACCATCGACCTGGTCCGCCGGAAGTGGAAGCAACTGTCCCTGGCCGAGGTCGCCTATCTAGGCCTGCAGGCCGCGCTGTTCGCCGCCTGCCTCGCGGCCACCGGCGTCGACGTCGGCTGGGTCTACATGTTCGCGGCGTTCGCCCTGAACCGGGTGCTGACCACCGTGCTCGTCACGCCGTCCGGGGTGGGCATCAGCGAGACCGGCGCCGCCGCAGCGCTGATCGCGCTCGGCGCCCCACCGGCGTCCTCGGCCGCCGCGGTCCTGCTGTTCTCGATGTTCACCTACGTCCTGGAGATCCCGCTCGGCGGGCTGACCTGGGCGTGGTGGACCGTCGACCGCAGGCGTCGCCCGGAGCCGGTGACGGTGCCGCCTGCGCCGCAAGATCCCGAGGCCGAGGCCGAGCCGCCAGAGCCTGAGGACCGGCCGGCCCCGCCGTAGCGCGCGGCACGGACGCGGAGTGCCTACGGTTCGCCGAGGCTGACGCTCAATGCGAGCAGCGCTCGCCGGGAGCTCTCCATCGATCCGCCCTCGGCCACTGATGAGAGTGCCGCGCGCCACGCGGATGCGAGAACGCGTCCGATTGGCTCAGGCACGGGATTGCTCAGCCGGGTGAGGAGGTCTGCCATCAGGTCGTCCTCACCGCAGGGGGGCCGCTCACTCAGGAGCCGGACGAAGCTCTGCTGCACAGCGAAGTCGAAGCCCACGACCATTGCCATCTCAAGCGAGTTCGCACCAGCCCCTGCCGCAGCACCTTCCATCCGGTCCAGCAGTCGTCGCTCTACGTCTCGGCGTACGAAGACGTACAGGCCGAGCTTGCTTCCAAAGTGGTGGTAGAGCGCGCCCGTCGTCACGTCTGCGGACGCCGCCAGTTCACCGACGGTCACCTCCTCGAAGGAGCGTGACCCGAACTCCCGCACGGCCACGAGGGCGAGTCGGCCCTTCGGGGACGTTGAGACCGGTACCCACTCGCGCATAGGTGCATAATGCCGTTATGCTCTGAAGGAAGCCAGTTACGACCGACGGAGGTTCACCGATGAAGCTTGAGTTCCTGTTTGCGCCGACGGCCGACATGGAGGCGTCGCTCGCTCTCTACCGCGACGGGCTCGGCTGCGAGGAGGTCTGGCGCGAAGGTGACGCGACGGTGACTCTCTCCCTGCCCGGAACGAACGTCCAGCTCATGCTGGATGCACATGACCCCAGTGCGCCGTCCGGTCCGCTCTTTGTGGTCGACAGTGTGCAGGCGTTTCACGCCAAGCGGCCCTCTGCAATGCACGTCGTCGACGATCCCTCCGAGATCCCTGGGGGATTCATGGCCACCTACCAGGACCCCGGCGGAGCGACCATCTACGTGATGGACCAGGCCACCGACGTCCCGACCGAATAACCTGCGCACCGCAGCGGGCGGGAAGACCTGCCCTCGCCGGGCGGGCAGGTCTCCGGGAGGCCGGGTCCGCGGGGGAGTGGCGGGTGCGTGGGCGGCAGCGGAGTGCCGCACGAGCCCTCAGCAGCGTGGAGATCAAGAACTGCCGGACTTGGGCCGTCCCTGGGCCGTGCTGGGCCGTGGAACGCCACCCAACAACGACAAGCGACGCTGACCGATGGAAGGTGTATCCGCTGGTCAGCGCCGCCTTCGAGGCCTGGATCAGGTAGCCTGCTTGGTCTCCCAGAAGATCTTGTCGATCTGCGCGATGTAGTCCAGCAGCTCCTGGCCCGTCTTCGGGTCGTTGGAGGACTTGGTGCCGCCCTCACCGCCGCCGGCGGCCTTGGTCGCCTTGTTGAACAGCTCGTGCAGCTCGGGGTGCTTCTCGAAGTGCGGAGGCTTGAAGTAGTCGGTCCAGAGCACCCACAGATGATGCTTGACCAGGTCGCTGCGCTCCTCCTTGATCTGCAGCGCACGGTCCCGGAAGACCGGGTCGTCGTTGTCCTGGTACTTCTCCTGGATCGCCTTCACCGACTCGGCCTCGATGCGGGCCTGGGCGGGGTCGTACACGCCGCAGGGGAGGTCGCAGTGCGCGGTTGCCTCCAGGCGCGGCCGGAGAATGCGGGCCAACAGCCCCATGGGTCCTCCCGGACATTGTGATCGTTTAGACGGGTGCCCAGACTACTCTCGGGCGTCCCCACCGGCAGGCTCGAGCACGGAGGTCGGGGTCCACGCCCGGAGGGAGGGCCTGGGTGCGTTGGCGGCGCGTGGCAGTGCGGGGTGAGTCGATGTCGCCCACGCTCGCCGAGGGCGATGTCGTGCTGGTGCGGTTCGGTGCCGAACCGGCTCCTGGCGACGTGGTGCTGGTGCGTTGGGTCGCCCGGTCGGGTCAGCTGTCGGTCAAGCGGGTGGTGCGGTCTCAGGACGCAGGCTGGTGGGTTCTGGGCGACAACCCCGGCGGCAGCACGGACTCGCGCCAGCTCGGTCCGGCCGAGGTGCCTGCGGTGGTCCGCTGGCGGCTCTGGCCGCGGCCAGGCCGGCTGGACCGGCTGGGCCCTGAGCCGGCATGAAAAGACCCGGCCCCCCGCCGAGGCGGGAGAACCGGGTTGGTCTGTCGAGAATACCAAACCGCCGGCTCACCAGCCCTCCGGCTTGCGCAGGCGTCCGACCCGGTCCGGAAGCTGATGGGCGACCAGGTCCGAGGCCTTGAGACGACGCCACCAGTGCCGTCCGACGCCATCGTCGTTTCGACCACGCAGCGTCATCGCCGTGGGGTTCTTCCGCGGGTTGACCGTGCCCAGCGGGGCCCGCAGCCGGGCCTGCTCCAGCGGGAACGCGAGGTCGCTGTCGTTGGACAGGACCACCGCCGCGTCCACCTGGTCGGTGAGCACGTCGATGAGCAGGTGGCTGGCCACGTTGACGTCCGAACCCTTCTCCTCGAACGTCGTGATCGAGGTGCGCAGCTCGGTGCGGCCGTCCGGGCCGAGAACTTCGATCGCCGGCAGCCACCGTGGGAGCTCCGTGCTTCCGGGCGACGGCACCCGGCGCTCGTTGCGGTCCACCAGCACGCCGGACTTCGTGCGCGGGGCGTAGATGCCGCTGACCACCTCGACGATCGAGCTGTGCTGGCGCAGAGCGGCGATGTAGGTCTTCTGGTCGGTCAGCGAGCTGACGTTGCCCTCACGGTCCCGCAGCGCGGTGCAGTACACGATCTTGACAAGTCGCGAGTTCGACCACAGCCGCTGGTCGATGAGGCTGACGGTGAGGCCGGTGAGGTCCAGCCAGCGCCAGCCCGGCGTCCCTCGCCCGCACAGCGCGCGGCCGCCGTAGTAGACGTTGAACGCGTCCACATAGACCCCGACGCGCATTACCACCGGATCATCCCCGGAGCTCCTGGCAGGCCGCCCACCTGGGCAGCAGCCCCGATTCGGCGGCGTCGGCCAGGCTGGGCGCGCCCGCGTCGGCGTCGGAGAGCAGCGGCTCGATGCCGGCCGGCCACGGCAGGCCCAGCGCGGGGTCGAGCGGGTTGACGCCGTGCTCGGCGGTGGGGTCGTAGCCGGTGGAGCAGAGGTAGGACATCACCGTGTCGGGGTTAAGAGCGACGAAGGCGTGGCCGAGCCCTTCGCTGAGGTAGACCGCGCGGCACGACTCAGCGTCGAGCTCCACCGCGTCCCATCGCCCGAAGGTGGGCGAGCCCACCCGCACATCGACCACCACATCCAGCAGCGCACCACGCGGGCAGTAGACGTACTTGGCCTGCCCCGGCGGTACGTCGGCGAAGTGCACGCCGCGGATCACCCCGCGTCGTGACTCACTGTGGTTGACCTGAGCCACCGTCAGCGAGTGGCCGACTGTCTGCGTGAACGCTGTCGCCTGGAACGGAGCGACGAACCGGCCTCGGCGGTCCGGGAAGATCGACGGCTCGAACACCCACGAGCCGGGTATGGTCAGCGCCTTCGACTGCATGAGGGCGAAGGTTAGCCTTGCTGCCAGTGCGGCTTGCCTCCCCCAAGCAGTCGGGTGAACGTGAGCAGCCGGGTGAATCTGGGTGGTGCAAAGCCAACAGAGTTGCCTAATAGTCTCACGCTCCGTAGCCCTCGCGCGCAGCTCCACCAGCGGAAGGCCCAACGCAAAAGCCGCCGGGATCGACACTACGTGACGGTCTCAGGGCATCTGAGCGGATCTTGGGGAACCTCAGTCGGGTGACCGAAGGGGAACGAATCCGTGGATGGGTCGTTTCGTCCTTGGGGTCGTCTTAACCCCGACTTGAGGAGAAGCATGTGAGTCAGCTCGGATCACAGCTCGGCCAGGGCGGAACGATGACTCCCGCCGAGCGCAGGGCCACGCGGCGGGCCGTCAACGAAGGTGTCCTGCATCAGGGCGCAGAGGCGATGTTGGCGCGTCAGCTCGCGGAAGCGGTGCCGTCACGGCGGACACCCAGTCCATACACCCCACAGGTCGCTGCGGCCCAGCTCGCCACCGCGCGGCGCCTGTCCGACCTCGTGTCCACCGTGCCGGTCGGCATCGCCGTGTTCGACGAACAGGGTCGCATCGTGCAGGCCAACGCTGCGCTGTGCAGCCTGCTCGACGAGACGGCGGATCGGCTGCACGGCCGGCTCGCCGCGACGCTGACCGAGGACGGCGCGAGCTGGCCGGAGTGGCTGCGTGCCGTACCGGCCGGGCCGGAGCACGTGTACCGGACCGGGCCGGTCGCCCTGCGGCGGCCGGACGGCGACACCCTGTGGTGCGAGCTGTCCGCCTCGGTCTCGGTGGCCGAGAACGGTGGCCGCTGCTGGTTGGTGGTCTTCACCGACGTCGACCGGCGGCAGCGCGCCACCCAGCTACGGCCGGCCGACGCCCACGACGAGCTGACCAAGCTGCCGAACCGCCTCGCCGCCAGCCAGCTCATCGCGAGCCTGCTGGAGCGTGGGGAGGACCACCAGCTCGCGGTGCTGTACTGCGACCTCGACGACTTCCGGCGGATCAACGACTCGCTGGGCCACGAGCCCGGTGACGAGCTGCTGGTCACGCTTGCCGCCCGGCTGCGGAGCGAGCTTCCCGCGGGATGCACGGCGGCCCGGCTGTCCGGCGGCGAGTTCGTGGTGATCTGCGCCGATACCGACGCGGTCGGCGGCGTCGAGACGCTGGTGACCTTCGTCCGCGACCTGTTCCGCACGACGGTGCCGGTGCGCGGCCAGCAGGTGCGGATCTCCGCCTCGATCGGCGTGGCCGTGACCGTCAGCGGCACCGGTGCGACCGGCCACACGCCGGCCGACCTGCTTCGCTTCGCCGACGCCGCGACCTACGCGGCCAAGCAGGGCGGCGCGGGGCAGGTCCACTACGCCGACGAGGAGATCATCGGCAGCGCGTCGCGTCAGGTGGAGCTGGAGGCCGAGCTTCGTGCCGCGATCGCCAACGACGAGCTCGTGCTGCACTACCAGCCGGTGGTCTCGCCGGACGGCACGATCCGCTCCGCCGAGGCGCTGGTCCGCTGGCCCCACCCCGAGCGCGGGCTGCTCAACCCCGCGGACTTCCTCGGGGTGGCCGCTCGGGGTGACCTGCTCTCCGACCTGGACCGGTGGGTGCTGCGCACCGCCACCAAGGAAGCGGCGGGCTGGCCACGACACCAGGGCCACGACGTCGCGGTCGCGGTGAACCTCGCCGGCCTGCTGCCCGGCCACCCCGGTTTCCTGCCCACGGTGGCCGCGGCAGTGACCGAGAGCGGGCTGTGCTGGGACCGGTTGGTGCTCGAGCTCGTGGAGACCAGCCTGGTCTCGCTGCCGCAGAACACGCTGGCGGTGATGGCCGAGCTGACCAACCGCGGCGTCCGGTTCGCCGTGGACGACTTCGGCACCGGGTACTCGTCGCTGGCGCGGCTGCGCGACCTGCCCGCGCAGATCGTGAAGGTCGACCGGGCGTTCGTGACCAGGGTGGCCAGCGATCCGGCCGACTACGCGGTGGCCCGTGCGGTCGTGCAGATGGCCCGTGCGCTGGGCCGTAGCTGCGTGGCGGAAGGCGTCGAGACGGCCGACCAGTTCCACATCCTGCACTCGATCGGCGTCGACGCCCACCAGGGTTGGCTGCTGGCGAAGGCGATGGAGCCGGCCCTGCTGCGCACGCTGCTCAGCGGCGGCCCGCTGCCCACGCCGCTCAACCCGCGCGCCGACTAGTCAACGGCGGGTTCGGCAGGCTGGGTAACAGGCTGGTCGCAGGCTGCGCGCTGTCGACCCGCACGGGTTAGCCTGTGGCCCCGCGATGGCCGGCAAGGGGTCGTCGGTAAACGGAGGGCGCCCGGTGATCGAGTTCCGGGACGTGACCAAGCGGTTTGCCGACGGCACGGTCGCCGTCGACCACCTGAACCTGGTGGCCGACGCCGGCAAGATCACCGTCTTCGTCGGGCCATCGGGCTGCGGCAAGACGACGTCGCTGCGGATGGTCAACCGCATGATCGATCCAACGTCGGGGACGATCATCGTCAACGACACGGACGTGATGAAGACCAACCCGGCGAAGCTGCGCCGCGGCATCGGTTACGTGATCCAGCAGGCGGGGCTCTTCCCGCACCGCACGGTGCTGGACAACATCGCCACGGTGCCGCTGCTGCTCGGGTGGCCCAAGGCCAAGGCGCGCGCGCGGGCGGCGGAGCTGATGGAGCTGGTCGGGCTCTCTGCGGAGATGGCCCGCCGCTACCCCGCGCAGCTGTCTGGGGGGCAGCAGCAGCGCGTGGGGGTGGCTCGCGCGCTGGCCGCCGACCCGCCGGTGCTTCTGATGGACGAGCCGTTCAGCGCGGTCGACCCCGTCGTGCGGGCGAACCTGCAGGACGAGCTGCTGCGGCTGCAGTCCGAGCTCGGCAAGACGATCTTGTTCGTCACCCACGACATCGACGAGGCGATCAAGCTGGGGGACAAGGTCGCGGTGCTGCGAACCGGCGGCATCCTCGCCCAGTACGACGAGCCGGGCACCCTGCTGGCTCACCCGGCCGACGAGTTCGTCGAGGGGTTCGTCGGGCGCGACCGCGGCTACCGCGGGCTTGGCTTCCTGTCCGCCGACGGGCTCCCGATCGGCGAGCTGGCGACCGTTCCGCTCGGCACGCCCTCGGCGACCGCCCGGGAGATCATCGGCGACGGCTGGGCCATCGTGGTGGACACCGACCAGCGTCCGCAGGGCTGGGTCCGGGTGGGTCAACTGGCTGACGGCCCGGTGACCGCGGACTCGCTGACCGCGGGCGGCTCGCTGTACGACACCGAGGCAGGCTCGCTCCGCGGTGCCCTGGACGCGGCCTTGAGCTCGCCGTCCGGGCTGGGGGTCGCCGTCGACGCCGACGGTGCGGTGATCGGTTCGGTCAGCGCGGAGGACGTTCTCGCGGTGCTCGACGATGCTCGGCAGGCGGAGATCGGCGTCTCGTGAGCTGGCTGCAACGCAACCTGGACTTCGTCCTGGGGCTGATGCGCGAGCATCTGGCGCTCGCGCTCATCCCGGTGCTGCTCGGGCTGGTGATCTCGATCCCGCTCGGCTGGGTGGCCAGCAGGAACCGCTACTCCCGCGCCGCCCTGATCACCATCACCGGCGTGCTCTACACGATCCCGTCCCTGGCGCTGATCGTCATCCTGCCGGTACTGCTCGGCACCCAGATCCTGGACCCGATCAACGTCGTCGTCGCACTGACGATCTACACGGTGGCGCTGCTGGTCCGCTCGGTCGCCGATGCGCTCGCGGCCGTGCCGAAGGCCTCGGTGGCCGCCGCGACCGCGATGGGATACCGGCCGTTGCGCCGCTTCCTTGCCGTCGAGCTGCCGCTGTCGGTGCCGGTGGTGGTGGCCGGGCTGCGGGTCGCCGCGGTGTCCAACACGAGCCTCGTGACGGTCGGCGCCCTGGTCGGCGTCGGTGGGCTGGGCCAGCTGTTCACCGAAGGCTTCCAGCGCGACATCCCGCCCGAGATCATCACCGGGATCGTGCTGGTGATGGTGCTGGCCTTGCTGATCGACGGGTTGTTGCTGCTCGTCGGACGCGTGCTGACGCCGTGGGACCGGGTCGGCACCGGAGCGGGTAGGACGTCCTGAACGGCATGATCGACTGGCTTAGAGATCCGGCGCACTGGTCGGGCAGCAATGGCATCCCGATCCGGCTCGTCGAGCACCTCGGCTACACCGGGCTGGCGTTGCTCATCGCGCTGGTCATCGCGGTTCCGCTGGGGCTGGTCATCGGCCACACCGGTCGCGGCGGCTTCCTCGTCGTCAGCCTCGCCAACAGCCTGCGAGCTCTGCCGACGCTCGGCCTGCTGGTGCTGCTCGTGCTGCTGCTGGGCATCGGGCTCGGCGCGCCGCTGATCGCGCTGATCGTGCTGGCGGTGCCGCCCATCCTCGCCGGCAGCTACGCCGGCGTCCGCGCCGTCGACCCGGCCGTGGTGGACGCCGCGCGTGGGGTGGGCATGCGGGGCAGTGACGTACTGCTGCGGGTGGAGCTGCCCAACGCACTGCCGCTGATCCTCGGCGGCGTGCGCAGCGCGGCCCTACAAGTGATCTCGACGGCCACCGTCGCCGCGTTCGTCGCGCTCGGCGGGCTCGGCCGCTACATCATCGATGGCCTCGCGGTGCGGGACTACCCGCAGATGGCCGCCGGTTCGCTGCTGGTTGCGCTGCTGGCGATCATCGCCGACCTCGGCCTTGCCGGCCTGCAGCGTGCCCTCGTGTCGCCTGGGCTGCGCACGATCGCCAAGTTGCGCCCCTCCATCGTCCGCCCGGCGGTCACCTGACCCCCCGGTCTTGCCCCCACCCAGAGGAGAAAGTCGATGAAACGAAGCATCGTCGGGCTGTGGCTCGCACTGGCGGCCGCACTCATGCTTGCGCTGACCGGTTGCGGCAGCTCCGACCCGTTGTCCGGCGGCGGGTCGAGCGGCAGCAACACCGGGCCCATCAAGATCGGCGCGGCCAACTTCCCCGAGAACGTGGTGCTCTCCCAGATCTACGGCCAGGCCCTGCAGGCCAAGGGCATCACGGTGGAGATCAAGGCACCCATCGCCAGCCGCGAGGCGTACTTCCCCGGGCTCAAGGACGGTTCGCTCGACCTGGTCCCCGAGTACACCGGCGTCCTGCTGCAGTACCTCAAGAAGGACGCGACGCAGACGAGCTCCGAGGAGGTCTACACCGCGCTGAAGGGCGTCGTTCCCGCGCCGCTGACCGTGCTGGACAAGTCCGCGGCCGAGGACAAGGACGCGATCGTCGTCACCAAGGCGACCGCCGACAAGTACCAGGCCAAGTCCATCGCCGACCTCGCCCCGAAGTGCGGCGAGATCGTCTTCGGTGGGCCGCCGGAGTTCCAGACCCGTGCCGACGGCACCCCGGGGCTGACCAAGAACTACAACTGCACCTTCAAGGAGTACAAGGCGCTCGACGTGGGCGGCCCGCTGACGGTCAAGGCACTCGAGGACGGGACCGTGCAGGCCGGTGATCTCTTCACCACCGACCCCACGATCACGGCCAAGGGCTTCGTCGTCCTCGAGGACCCGAAGAGCAACTTCGCCGCGCAGAACGTCGTGCCGCTGATCAACTCGAACAAGGCGACCGACGCCGTCAAGCAGGTGCTCAACGCCATCTCGGCCAAGCTCGACACCAAGGCACTGCTCGATCTCAACGGCAAGCTGGGTGCGGCCGACAAGCCAAGCCCTGCGGTCGTCGCGAAGGAGTGGTTGCAGGCCAACGGTCTGCTGTAATCCGCGTCGGTCCAGCGCGCGCCGCTCACCCTGGGAGTCACCATGCGGGGGGAGCGGCACGCTGGACCGATGCCCTAGTCTGATCTCTTGCGCGGCGACAGTGTGGTCTCCACTTGGGCTTGTAACGGTGTACTCCCAGTGACAGGCTGCCTGCGTCGAGCGCACGAGCCGTCCGACCCCAGGGGGTCCCCTGTTGGCAGAGCTTGAGCCACGTAATTTTCTGCAGCC
>JACDBJ010000048.1 GCA_013695005.1 Pseudonocardiales bacterium | reverse complement strand
GCTGGGGGCAAGAAAAGCCGCACGAGTGGAGGGGTGGCGCGCTCAGGGACTCGGCGCTGCTGCAGCAGCCGGCAGCCGGACATCGGCGGTGGCGCCGGGCAGCCGGCCGCGGGCATAACCGGCGGTGGTCCACGCCAGCGCGATCACCACGGCGGACGCTCCGACGAGCCCGTCGCGGCGGCCGCGCAGGCTGCGCTTGAGCTCGCGCCCGACGGCGGCCGGCAGCACCTTGGCCACGTAGCTGCGCTCGGTGGACAACGCGTCGTCGCTGCCGACCAGCTTCGACACCGCGGCCTTGGACAGGCCCTCGGCCCAGCACCGACGCCGCAGGTAGGACCAGCCGAGCCGGTCGGCGCTGACCCGGTGGTCGACGGCGGCCGCCGGCTCGAACAGGATCCGGGCGTCCTCGCCACGGCGCCAGTAGTCCTGGCGGGCGCGGATACAGAGCTCGGTCTCCTCGCAGCCAAGGGGCACGGTGCCGATGCGGCCGACGTCCTCGGTGAAGCCGCCGACCCGGTCGAACACCTCGCGCCGGAAGGACATGTTGCAGCCCATGAGGTTGCGGACCTCGGCGGTCTGCGTCGGTTGGCCGGTGTAGGTACAGCCGACGACCCAGTCCAGCTCGCCGGGTGCGCCGCACCGCCGACGGCGATCACGCTCGGGTCGGCGTAGTGCGCGAGCAGCCCGGCGAGCCAACCGGGGCGGGCGCTGGCGTCGTCGTCCAGGAAGGCGATCACCTCGCCGGACACGGTGTCGAGCGCGGTGTTGCGGGCGCCGGACAGGCCCTGGGCGTACTGGTTGGCCAGCACCTGGACGCCGCGCGGGGTCAGTGCCTCGGTGGCACGCCGCAGCAGTTCGGGATTGTGATCGACGATGACGAACGTCTCCGCTGCCGGCACGCTCTGGGTGGTCACCGACTCGACGGCCGCCACGATGTCGTCCCAGCGCTTGTCCGTGTAGGCGCAGATCACCACGGAGGCGGCCGGCAGGGCAGGGGTGGAGGTCACAGAACGTGCAGGCTAGCGGAGCGCGGCGTCGGCGCGGCGTCGGCCCATCCGCCGCCGTTCGGCCAGCAGGGTGCGCAGCACACGGGCACCGTCGGCGAAGGTGCGCAGGTTGGACTGGCCGTAGATCCGCCGGCGCTCCATCGAGGGCACCTCGACGATCTGGAGCCCGGCCGCCGCCACCCGGCAGTTCAGCACGGTCTCGATCTCGAACCCGTCGCCCCACAACATCTCGTCGTCGTCGGCGGCCGCGTCCACCGCTGGGAGCTCCAGCAGCGGCAGCAGGTCGGCCCAGAAGGCGTTGTAGCCGTAGCACAGGTCGGTGTAGGCGGTGCCGAAGAAGGCGTTGGCCACCCCGTTGAGCCCGGCGTTGCCCGACTTGCGCAGCAACGTGATGTCCTCGCTGCCGCCGCCGGGCACGAACCGCGAGCCCTTGGCGAAGTCCGCCCCGGTGACCAGGGCGGACACGAACTCGGGGATCTCAGCCGGATCGGCGGACCCGTCGGCGTCGAACATCACGATGACGTCGCCGGTGCCGCCGCGAACCCACACGCCATCGCGTTGCCCTTGCCGCGCCTGGTCTGGGTGACGACCCGAGCACTGGGGAGCGCTGCTCGGGCCGCGGCGATGGAGTCGTCGGTGGAGTGCCCGTCGACGACGATGATCTCGTGCACGGACGGCCGCACGCGTGAGATCGCCGGCAGGACGATCTCCAGGTTGCGCGCCTCGTTGCGGGCCGGCACGACGACGGAGACCGCTGGGAACCCGGTCCGACTCGGGTACGGCCTGGGCCGCGGCTTGTGATGAGCCGGCTGGAGAACCCCAGCGCGCGGCGTTGTGGCCGCATCAGGGCTCGCGTCTTGCCGGACGGCCGAGCGGGCAGGCGATATCGCGCTCACACAACCTCCAGACAAGTCCTTCGTGGGGATCAACGAGGCAGCCGCACGCAGGTTGCGGGTGAGCGTCGACTCACCCGATTCGGTGACGTCGGATCTCGTGTCAACGATGGGTGTTCAGATCCACCAGCGTCTTCGCAGGTCACACGGGTGAGCTTCACCATGGAGGACGGTCTGTTCCCGTGCGTGGTGAAGCCGTCACGGTGGGTACCAACGGCTTGTCGTGTCGGCCCCGCGGTGTGCGATCGCGAACGACCTGATCGACGGCCGACGGGCGGGCTGAGCCGCTGTCACCCTGCCGAACATGGGTCCCTTGTCGGCATCGGTCGCGGAGCTGTGCCGTCGCCTCGGCGAGGCGCATGCTGCCTCGATCGTCGACGGGCTGGCCGGCCCGTTCCGGCTGGCGGTGTGCGGACCCTCGGTGGCCGCACGCAAGGGGTGCGGCGCCGCGCTGGCGGAGCTGTTGCCTGACGCCGACTGGGAGATCATCGAAGTGGGTGGGCCCGGCCCGTGTCACGGCGTGGTGGTGCTGGTGCCGGCCGAGCCGGCCGGCGCGCTGGATGCGGTCCGCGGGGTACGGCTCGTGGTGCCGGACGTCGAGGCCGCCGGCGTGCTGGCGGTCCTGGCGACGCTGGAGCAGGGCGGCCCGGATCTCGCAGGACCGATACTTCCGCTGGTCGGCGGCGTGCTGCGGCCAGGGGATCCCGAGGGGCTCGGGGCGCAGGTGCAGGCGATGTTCGGGGCGCACCGCGACGAGCTGGCCGCCGCCGCGTCGTTGGCGGCGCTGCGCCGGGCGGCACGCATGTTGCCGGCGGCTGAGTGTGCCGCGGTGCTCGACGGCATCGACGAGCTGCTGCATGCGCCGGTCGCCCAGCCACTGCGGCTGCTGCCGGCGCGGGCGGCGTTGCGGACGGGGGTCGTGGAGCTGCCAGCCGATCTTGTAACGGAGGTGGACGTCGTGGCCGCGCTCGGTGGTGGG
>JACDBJ010000029.1 GCA_013695005.1 Pseudonocardiales bacterium | reverse complement strand
GCTGGGGGTCCCGCCGCCACCGGTGCCGATCTCGTCGACGTGCTCGAGGGTGTGGCGAGGGCGCTCGTCGTCGGCGTCCAGGCCCGCGGCTGGACCGGCGGTGCGGATGTGTGTGCCGAGCAAATGGGCGAGGTGATTCCGTCCGTGGTGTCCGTGCTGGAGTTCGGGTGCGCCGAGGTCGTGCCGCGGCTGAACCGCACCACCGACGAGATCGCCGGCGTGCTGCACGCGCTGGACGGGGGCTACGTGCCCGCCGGGCCGTCGGGGTCGCCGACGCGGGGCCTGGTCAACGTGCTGCCCACCGGCCGCAACTTCTACTCCGTCGACCCGAAGGCGATCCCTTCCACCTCGGCGTGGGAGGTCGGCTCCGCGCTGGCGGACTCGCTGCTGGCCCGGCACCTCGCCGACACGGGGGAGTATCCGCGCTCGGTCGGGCTCACCGTGTGGGGCACGAGCGCGATGCGGACCCAGGGCGACGACATCGCCGAGGTTCTCGCGCTCATCGGGTGCCGGCCCACGTGGGACGAGGCGTCGCGGCGGGTGACCGGGTTCGAGGTCGTCCCGCTCGACGAGCTCGCTCGGCCGCGGATCGACGTCACGGTGCGGATCTCTGGCTTCTTCCGCGACGCGTTCCCGCACGTCATCGCCCTGCTGGACGAGGCCGTCAACGCCGTCGCAGAGCTGGAGGAGCCGGCGGAGCAGAACCACCTGCGGGCCCACGCGCTGGCCGACCATGGTGAGCACGGTGACTGGCGCCGCGCCACCAGCCGGATCTTCGGCTCCAAGCCAGGTGCGTACGGGGCCGGCCTGCTGCCGCTGATCGATGCCCGCAACTGGCGCAGCGACGCCGACCTCGCCGAGGTGTACGCGGTGTGGGGCGGGTACGCGTACGGCCGGGGGCTGGACGGGCGAGAGGCGCGCGGCGACATGGAGTCGGCGTTCCGCCGGATCGCCGTCGCGGCGAAGAACCAGGACAACCGCGAGCACGACATCGTCGACTCCGACGACTACTTCCAGTACCACGGCGGCATGGTCGCGATGGTCCGCTCTCTGACCGGGGCGTCGCCCGCCGCCTACGTCGGTGACAGCGCGGTGACCGACGCGGTGAAGACGCGCACGCTCGCCGAGGAGACCAAGCGGGTGTTCCGGGCACGCGTGGTGAACCCGCGCTGGATCGCCGCGATGCGCCGGCACGGCTACAAGGGTGCCTTCGAGCTGGCCGCGACGGTGGACTACCTGTTCGGCTACGACGCCACCGCCGGCGTAGTGGACGACTGGATGTACGCGTCGCTGGCCGACAGCTACGTCTTTGACCCAGAGACGCGAGCGTTCATGCAGCGCTCCAACCCGTGGGCGCTGCGCGGGGTCACCGAGCGGCTGCTGGAGGCCGCTGAGCGCGGCCTGTGGGCAGAGCCGGACGCCGAGGTGCTCGAGAAGCTGCGCCAGACCTACCTGGATCTCGAGGGCGACCTCGAAGGAGGCGCCGAGTGAACGCGGCGTCGGCTGTGCCCGACCATGATCGCCAGTTCAGGGTATCTGGCAGTCGCCAGGTGACTCGGCACCACACGAAACTGGCGATCATGGTGCGGTGTGGCAGGCGGGGACAGCGGTGAGCACGCTGGTCGGGGTGGGCGTCGGTCCAGGCGATCCCGAGCTGGTGACGGTCAGGGCCATCCGCCGGCTCAGGGAAGCCGACGTGGTGTTCGTGCCGGTTGCCGACACCGGCGAGACCGGCCGCGCCGAGGCCACCGTCCGACACCACATCGACGGCGGCGAGATCGTGCGCGTCGTCTTCGCCATGCGCGACCAGGTGCACGGCGAGCGGCGGGAACGAGCCTGGGACGCGGCGGCCGCGCAGGTAGCCGACTGGTTCGGCGCCCACCCCGACGGAACGGCCGCGTTCGCCACGCTCGGCGACCCGTGCGTGTACTCGACCTTCACCTACCTCGCCCAGACCGTGCGCGAGTTGGTCGGCGATCTGACCGTCGAGCTGGTCCCGGGGGTGACCGCGATGCAGGACCTCGCCGCCCGCAGCGCGACCCCGCTCGTGGAGGGGCGTGAGTCGCTGGCGCTGTTCCCGATGACGGCGGGTGCGGACCGGTTCCGCCAGGCGTTGGAGAGCTTCGACACCGTCGTCGCCTACAAGTTCGGACGGATGCTGCCCGAGACGCTGGCCGTGCTCGCCGAGGCGGGGCGGCTGGACGACGCGGTGTTCGGCGCCGGTCTCGGCCTGCCTTCGGAGGACATCCGGCCCGCGCGCGAGCTGCCGCGCGACGCCCCGGGGCCGTACCTGTCCACGCTGATCGTCCCGGCCCGCCGGGTCCGGCGCGGGGGCAAGCTATGAGCCCAAGTGTCACGGTGACGGACCGGTGCGTCGGCTGTGGTGGCTGCCTGCTCACCTGCCCGACTCACGCCATCCGGCCGGTCGGCGGCACCCTGCATGTGGTGGACGAGCTGTGCACCGGATGCCTGGAGTGCCTGGAGATCTGCCCGGTCGACGCCATCGAGGAGCAGCCGACGTGAGCTCGGATCTGCTCACCGGCACCATCGCCTCGATCCGCGGTGCCGACCCGGACGCCATGACGGCCGCGCGTGAGCGGCTGGACCGGATGACCAAGCCGCGGGGGTCACTCGGCCGGGTGGAGGACCTGGCCGTCCGGCTGGCCGGCATCGCCGGCAGGTGCCCGCCGCCGCCGCTCGCGCCCGCGGCTGTGGCCGTGTTCGCCGCCGACCATGGGGTGCACGCCCAGGGCGTCACCCCGTGGCCGCAGGAGGTCACCGCGCAGATGGTGGCCAACATCGTGGCCGGCGGAGCGGTGGTCAACGCGTTCGCCGGCCAGCTCGGAGCCGAGCTCGTGGTCGTCGACGTCGGCGTGGCCGCGCCGCTGGATCCCGCGCCCGGCCTGCTGCTGCGCCAGATTACGGCGGGCACGGCGGACATGACGGTCGGCCCTGCTATGACGCGCGCACAGGCCCGCCAGGCGCTGGAGGTGGGCATCACCGTGGCGACGGACTTAGTCTGCGCCGGTCACAAATGCCTCTTGACTGGCGACATGGGCATCGCGAACACGACGGCCTCAGCGGCGCTGACCTGTGCGTTCACCGGTAGCGACGCCGAGCAGGCCACCGGCCGCGGCACCGGCATCGACGACGAGATGCTCGCGCACAAGATCGAGGTCGTTCGGCGGGCGCTGGCCCGTCACGAGCCCAACCCGGCCGACCCGATCGGCGTGCTGGCCGCCGTCGGTGGTTTCGAGCAGGCCTCTCTTGCTGGGTTCATCCTCGGCGCTGCGGCGTGCCGGACGCCCGTGCTGCTGGACGGTGTGATCGCCGGCTCCGCCGCGCTGGTCGCCGCGGCGCTCTGCCCGGCCGCCGTGGATACCTGCGTCGCGGGGCACCGCTCCGCGGAGCCGGGCCACATGCTGGCTCTGGACCACCTCGGCCTGACTCCGCTGCTCGACCTCGGCATGCGCCTCGGCGAGGGCACGGGAGCGCTGCTCGCCCTGCCCGTCGCCCAAGCCGCCGTGCGGGTGCTGCACGACGTGGCGACCTTCGACTCCGCCGGAGTGTCTGAGAAGGCCTGACCCGGTTCTACGGAGGTTCGGGCTCGATGTACTGGGTGTTGTCCTCGACGGTGCGGTAGACCTGATCGGCGATCGGCTGCCGCCGCTCCTCGGCGATGTGGCCGAGCAGCCCGGCCGTCCGGGCCAGCAGCGCGAACCCGCGCAGCACCTCGGGCGGGAGCCCGAGGT
>JACDBJ010000018.1 GCA_013695005.1 Pseudonocardiales bacterium | reverse complement strand
GAAGACGGCGACCGACACGTCGAAGCGCTAGGACAGCTCCAAGCCGGACGCCTCGACCACCAACAGGGCGGCGAGGACAGCGTGACGCAGCGCCATCTACCCAGCTCCTGAATGGCGTAGTAGTGTCATCGGCATATATTCAACTTGTTGTATATATGGAGGTCAAGTCGTGCATTCGTTCCGCGCCGCCATCGAGGCACGAGACATAGCCGCAGCCGTGGCGCTGCTCTCAGATAACGTCGTCCTCCGCAGCCCAGTCGTGTTCAAGCCCTACCAGCGCCGTGAGGCGGTCGAGCCGATCCTTCACGCCGTGTCGCGGGTTTTCGAGGACTTCCGCTACGTGCGCGAGATCGGCTCGGAGGACGCGGCGCACCATGCCCTCGTCTTCGAGGCGCGCATCGGAGACCAGCAGGTGGAGGGATGCGACTTCATCCACATCGACGACAGCGGCTTGATCGACGAGCTCATGGTGATGGTCCGCCCGCTCACCGCGACGCTCGCGCTGACCGAAGCCATGAAGGCTCAGGTCGCCGCCGCCGAGCAGAGATAGATGGATCTCAACGTCGAATCTATGGTTAACCGACTCTTGGAGCGGGAGGGCGTCCGTGCGGCCTCTGGGCGCTGCCGCATCTCAGTACGGCTTTCATTTGACGCACTCACCACCTACGAAGCGCGGGTCACCGCCTGGATTCGGGCATCTCCCCAGATCGGGTTCTGCATGTACGACATGACTCGCTTCGGAGGGCGACGTCATCGTCCCCATGATCAAAGCCCCTCCGAATGTCTGGATGAATGGCGTCATGCACGAGAACCCCTACCACGCCATTCCCGAGAACGGCGATCACGAGCGAGCGCAGCTGGCTAGACGCTGGCCGGATCATTGACGTCCGGTCAGCGAGTCCCGGTGACGACAAGCATCTCGCAGGGACCTTCGAAGCCGGCGGGGCCGTCGAACTGGCCGAGTTGTTCGGTGATCTCCTGCCACGCTTGCTCACGGCCGGCGTCATCGAGGCTGGACAGCATCTGGTGCAGCGCGCCGAATGACTCTCGTTCGAACTGGACGCAGTCAGCGGCGCTGGGCAGCCGGATCGGGGACGGCACCGTGGTGACAGTCACGTCGGTGAGCCCGACGTCAGTGAAGGCCTGCTCGGCGACGCCTGGGCCGCCGAGGCTGAACGGTCCTGGCTGGCCGGGTGCGGGCGGCGGGAGCTGGGCACGGCGGCGGATGATGCCGACCGGGATGGCGAAGAAGGCGTTGCGGTCCGCGGTCGAGTAGACCACCGCGGATACCCGGCCACCCGGCCGCAGCGCTCGGCACATGGATGCCAGCGCGGCTTGCTGGTCCGGGAAGTAGATCAGTCCGACGCGAGAGATCGCGGCGTCGTACGCGGCCTCCTCCACGGCCGACAGGTCCTCTCCGTCCGCCTCCAGCGTGTCGACGTTGGACAGCCCGGCGTCGGCGGCGACCTTCGCGGCGTAGTGCAGGATGGCCGGCGAGATGTCGGTCGCCAGCACGCGCCCGGTCGGGCCGACCCGGCGGGCGGCGTCGAGGGTCTGGCCGCCGGCGCCGGCGGCAACGTCGAGCACCCGGCTGTCCGTGGTGATGTTGGCCTGGTCGAGCATGGTCTGGGTGGCGGCGCCGAGCCAGGCCTCGATGGTCGGGCCCCAACGGTGCCACGCCTCCGCGGCGTCCTCCCACTGGGCACGGGTGGTCTTCTTGTAGGTCGCGGCGTCAAAGCTGACGGTCATGGTGGCCTCCTCGACAGGTGTGTGACTCGAAGTGAACGCCGCCGCTGGACCGGCTTCCAGTGCAGAATCTGGACCTATCTGGTACAGAATCCGTACCACCCTCCGCCGCCCTGCTACGAGAAGATGGCGTCATGCACGACTACGGCCAATACTGCCCCGTTGCCCTGGCGAGCGCGGTGCTCGCCGATCGGTGGACGCCGCTGATCGTCCGCGAGTTGATCCTGGGCAGCCGACGGTTCAACGACATCGACCGTGGCCTGCCGGGGATCTCGCGCACGCTGCTGCAGCAGCGCCTGCGCCACCTCGAACGCAAGGGCGTCCTCGATCGGGTGCCGGCGGTCGGTGGGCGCGGCCACGAGTACCAGCTAACAGCTGCGGGCAAAGACCTAGAGGTCGTCGTGATGGCGATCGGCGAATGGGCCGTGCGGTGGATGTTCGCGGAGCCGCAGCCGCGCGAGGTCGACCCGGTCACGCTCACCTGGTGGCTGTCGCGGCGGCTGGCGCGCGAGCAGCTGCCTCACCGGCGCGTGGTCATCGAGTTCGACTACACGGGCGAGGACGCCACCCGGATCTGGCTGATCCTCGACCGCGGCGAGCCGTCGGTATGCACCGACCACCCCGGCTTCGACGCCGACGTCGTGGTGACCACCGACGCCGTCGCGCTGATGCGGGTGTTCTCCGGCATCACCGGGCTCCCGCAGGCCACCGCCACCGGTGCGGTCACCGTGTCCGGAGACCCCAAGCTGGTGAAGGCCTTCCCGACATGGTTCCTCTGGAGCCCGTTCGCGCCCGCCGTGCGCGCCCGCACTCACTCAAGCGTGGACCAGGAGGTGGCTACCCGGTGAGTCGCTGCTTGCGTGCCCGGTAGGCCGCCACGTTCGTACGGTTCGCGCAGCTCGTACCGCAGAAGCGGCGGGAGTGGTTCTTCGACAGGTCGACCAGGACGTCGCGGCAGTCCTCGGCAGCGCAGAT
>JACDBJ010000009.1 GCA_013695005.1 Pseudonocardiales bacterium | reverse complement strand
CGAACACGGCGAGGCCGATCGCGCCCCAGACGTACCACCGCAGGAACCCGTCGCCCACCGTCGTGACGGCGTCCTGCTGCGCCCTCGCGCTCGTCGCGGGGTCGAGCACGGCCGCCGCCGCGTCATTGCGCAGCACCGGGCCCATCGTGAGCTGCGGGCGCAGCGGCCCGTGCACCTCGAGGCGTGAGATGTCGAGCTCGGTGTTGCCGACCTGGACGAGCTGGGCGGGGCCGGAGATCGACCAGCTCGGCGCTCGGGCGCCGACCGAAGGTGCTGGCCGACCGCGACGACCTGCTGGCTCGGCGTCAGCAGGATCGTCACCGGTATCCCGACCAGCACGCAGAACAGCAGGAGCACCAGCGTGGGCCACGACCGCAGCTCGCGGACCATGGCCCGGAGCTCACGCAGCCGGCGCGGCGCGACGGGCTGGCGGCGACGTGTGTCGGCGGGTGCCGGGCCGATGTCCAGGCCGTGGCGAGCATCCGTGGACTTCGTCAGGCTTGCCTCCGTGACAATTCCCGGACCGCGGTGCGGCGGCCGGCGAATCCGGCCTGCCCCAAGGATGCGGGCAGAACGGCCCGCGGTCACGTCCGTTCCGCTGGGTGAGACCGCGGGCCCGGCTCAGGCGGGTACTGACCGGCTCCGCATCTCCAGCCGCGTGCCACCGTCACTGAGGACGGTGCGAACGCTGGCCATGCTGGCGCGCATGATCGTGAATCCGTGACCTCGGTCGCCCGGGTCCGCAGGCGCCTGCCGCCAGCGGCCGTGGTCGATGACCTCCAGGACCGCCTGCCGCATGCCCTGCGGCGCCCGCTCGACGTGGGCGTTCAGCAACACCTCACCCGGCTGTCGGGCGTGATACGCGTGGCTGATGACGTTCTCGACGGCCTCGCATACCGCGGCCACCACGTCGTCACGTTCCTGCGGCGGCCACTGGAGGTCGTCGAGCCAGGTTCGCGCACGCTCCCGGAAGAGCCCCGATGCTGCCGGAACGGCGGTCAGCCGAACCTGCAACCCACCGCGGATCTCGGCACCGGGGCTGCCGGCCTGCACTGACAGCTCGAACGCGCGATCCACGTCGTTGCTGTCGGGAGAAACCACGAATCGGAGACTAGGACCCGGCCAACCGGGCCGCAGCGCCTAGCGGTTCATACCAGCGCCTCGGGGACCGAGTGGTAGAGCGCAAGGACCTCGTCGAGCCCGGTGACCTGGATCGGACGCACGACCGGGCGGTTCCCGTCCACGACCAGCCGCAGTGGCGCCTTGTTCCGGCCGTTGGCCGACTCCTGGGCCGCGCCGACCAGCGCCGCGAGCCCGTGCGAACCGAGGAACGACACCTGGGTGAGATCCACCACGAGCAGCTCGTCAGCTCGGTCAAGGCACTCACTGACCGCTGCTCGAAGGCGTGGCGTTGTCAAGAGATCGATCTCGCCGGTGACCGTCAGGATCAGCGCTCCGGGAACCTCGCGGGTGTCAAGACCGAGCAGGCTCTCTTCCCCCGGCTCGTCTTCGAGGGGTTCCACCACTGCACACACGCTACGGCGTTGAGGCCCGGTTACCCAGGGTGGCCCCGCTCGACATGCTCAGCCGGTGCTCGTCTCGACGCCCCGGCTCTGGCCTCGCGGCGCGGATGCCTGGGGACGGCGTCGAGCCGGCCGGAGGGCTAGGGCCGCGGGTGCCAGCGGGCGTCGATGTTGCTAACCATCTGGCTCGCGTGGGGCGGTCGCGGTGTGATTCAGCCTGCATCACCCGCGGTGTGGGCCGCCAGGTGATGAGGGCGGTGCCGGCAAGACTCGACTTCCTTCCTCGTCGGCCTGCCGTTCAGGGAGGGCTGGGCGTCATGCCTCATGCAAGACTCATCCGGGCCAATCATGAAGTGGGTGTGCTCGCGGACTACGGCCACGCCTTGGAGGCTTTCCGTGACCACAACGTCCACTTCCGGTGCCGCGCTGCTGCGCCCCGAAGAGATCAACGAGCTGATCGTCAGGCCGGTCGAGCGCGAGTCGGTCGCGCTGACCGCCTCGACCGTCGCGCGGACGACCAGCCGGGATTATCGGGTGCCGATCATCGTCGCCGACGCCTCGGGCCGGTGGGTCGAAGAAGGCGCTGACCTGCCGATCTCTGACCCCGACGTTGGCCGAGATCGTGGTGACGCCGGCCAAGGTCGGCGGGGTGGTCGCGGTCAGCCGTGAGCTGGCCGACGACAGTTCACCGGAGGCCAGCGCGGAGGTAGGCCGTGGCCTGGTCCGCAAGATCACCCGGTCGATCGACAACGCCTACTTCGGCACCCTGGCCGCTCCCGCACCGGCGGGGCTGCCCTCGGTCGTCGGGGTCGGCACCGTGGATGCGGGCACCGCGTGGACGAGCCTGGACTGGGCCGCGCAGGCGATCACGCAAGCGGAGGAGGTCGGCGCGACGATCACCAGCTTCGTCGCGCACCCCGACGACGGGTTGATCTTGGCCCAGCTCAAGGACCAAACTGGGTCGTTGCGCCCGCTGCTCGGGATCGATGCGACCGTGCCGACTCGACGAGTCGTCCTCGGCGTGCCGTTGCTCGTGAGCCCGAGCGTGACTGTGGGTACCGTCTGGGGCATTCCTGGCGCTCGGATCGTGGCGGTGGTCCGCGACGACGCCCGCGTCGAGGTCGACCGCTCGTACTACTTCTTGAGCGACAGGGTCGCGGTCCGGGGCACCATGCGGGTCGGGTTCGCCTTCCCCCACCCGGCCGCCGTGCAGAAGATCACGATCGGGCCGTAAGGCCGGGCACGCCTAGAAGTCATCTGCGCCGGCCACCTGGCCGATCGGGAACACATGCCGGGTGGCCGCGCAGATCGTCTCTAGGGTGTGGACGGGCGTGTCCTCGGAGCTGAAGCTCGCGCGAAGCACCTGCACGACCCACTCGTCGGGCTCCAGCTCCAAGGTCTCCGCCTCGAACGAGGTCGCTCGCCTGGCAGTGAGGTGCTCGCTCGCGCGTCCGAACTGGTAGCCGAGATCCTTCAACGCTGCTTGCAGCGTGGGCCGCACGAACTCCGGTTCGGCCATGCGGGTGTCGGCGAACAGGTCGGCGCGGAAGTAGCTCGTCGCGATCCGCACCGGGACCGAGTTGGCGAACATCAACTTGCGCCGGGCGACGACGTCCTCTGCCGGCTCGACGCGCAAGCAGGACGCGACATGCTCGCTGGCCGGCTCAAGGCCGATGTAGAGCATCTTGCGGTCGGCCGTGATGCCCTGGCGCTCGGCCTCCACGAGGAACAGCGACACCGAGCCACGCACCGCCGGCTCTGTGGGGAGGGCTCGTTGCACGAGCACCCGAGGGGCGCGTTCGGTGCTGGCTTGGGGCGCTTTGGCGGCTGGCCCTTTGCGCATCTGGGAGACGCGCCCAGGTGTCACGCCCAGCTCGGCGGCGATCTGTTCGAGCGTCTGGCCGGACTCTCGCGCTTCGGCGATGGCCTGGCGGCGGTACTTCGCCGCTTCGGTCATCAAGCCTTGATCCTCGGTCATCAGCCGGCTCAGCGCCCGCGCTCGCGCAACGGGGTCATCGATGCGGGCGGCGTCGTGCAGAGCCTTGAGATCCACCTGTTACCTCCTCCCTTCCACACAGACCTTTAGCCCCCCTATTGCTGGTCGGTGAGAGTTGCCCTACTCTCCCCAGCATGGCGACCTATAGCCCCCCTATAGCCGGGTCATCGTTCGGGCTAACCGGGCACCGACAGTTACCGCTCGCCACCCCGATACTTGCACGACTCGCGGTCTTGTTCCGGCGCGGGAGACACAGCCGACAGCGCCCCGAGTCGATGCAGCTCTACCTCGGAACGCGCCCTGCCTACAGCGGCGGGCGTCGTCGTTGTGGCTGACACCTGCCGCTGCGGCCTTCCGCTCGATCCGCCGCTCGGGCCGCACTGGTGGCCCAGCCGTGACCCCGCGCCTGCGCTGGTGCGTGAGGTGGCGATGTACGGCCAAGCCCCGGCCTTCCTTCGGTCCGTGCGGGTGGAAGCCGGCTGGCACACCCAGGGCAGCGGAGCCAACCACCCGGACGCGACCCCGCCGAGGCCGTGGTCTCGCGTCGGGGACTGTTGGGCTGGACAGGAACACGCAGTCGTGGACGCCCGTCCGCGCTAGATAGTCGATCACGGTGGCCTACCTTGTCTGCTATGCGTGCAAGTAGGCAAGCGTAGTGGTCAGCCTCGGCGGCCCGATCAAGCCGGCTTACCACGAGGTCGCCCACCGCGTCCGCCGAGCGATCACCTCGGGCAAGCTCGCGCCGGGCGCGCGTCTGCCCAGCGAGTCCGAACTGTGCGCGACGTTCGAGGTCTCGCGCGACACCGTGCGCCGAGGGCTGCTGCTGCTCGCCGAGGAAGGGCTGATCCTCGGCCAGCAAGGGGCCGGCTGGTTCGTCGCCGAGGGTCAGAAGAAGTAGCCCGTTTCGCCGTGGACGACGTACACCAGCCCCTTGGACGACGGATCGAACGGGTCCAGCCCGGCGCGCTTGGCCGCGCCCGACCTGACTAGCGACTTGACCCGGCCGAGATGGTGGCCGGTTCCGACCACCGCCAGCCGGTCGCCGATGATCGACACGACGCCCCAGACGCTCCCTGCGGCCTTCGCGGCAGCCTGCCCAGCCTCCCGCACCTCATCGAACCAGCGGGCCGCCACGGGGCAATCAGAGGTCACGGACGCAATCGACGCGCCGGGCATCACGATGGCCGACCTCAACACGCTCGCCACGATGCTGACCGACGGGATCCGCGCAGGGACCGCCGCGGACCGGGTGGCCGACCAGGTCGAGGAGCGGACCCCGCTGCTAGGCGGGTTCGGGAAGCTTCTCCGTGACAATGAGGGCTTGCTCGTGCTCATCGGGATCATCGTGGCGGTCATAATCGCCTGCATTCAAGCCCAGGACACCAACGCCTCGGTAACGCCGCCGACCGTAACGGTGCAGGTCAACCAGGTGGACCCGGCGGAGGTGGAGCGCATCGTTGACGAGCGGCTGCGCGAGCTGGAGCAGCAGGAGAAGCCCGACGCCGAGCGACAGCCCGGATAGGGACACAACCGATATCCCCGCCATCCCCGTTGTCCTGGCCGATGCTTTGCGGAGCTGGTTGGGGTCAACCCGGAACCCCCGATCCCGCCAGCCAGCCACGGCCTGAATCGGCGGCCGCCCCGACAAACTGGTGCCCGGCGGGATCGGGGCGCGCCGCGGGGTTGCCCCCGGCCATCTCCGTGAAGACGATCGCGGCCAGCGGGGATGACTCGATGTCGCCGTGTCCGACCATGCCGGCGCGCGTAGCCGGCGGTCCTCAGGTGCGCGCTCGTGCGGGAGCCGTAGGCGGGAGTGGTCCGAGCGCGCTTGCCGTCCGGCCGCGCCGGTCCCGCGCCCTCCTTGTGGGGCGCGGCTTGAAGACGTATAGAAAGTCCTCACCAGTGCCGCGGTGTGTCGATGTCGCGTAGGCGAGTTGCGAGGCCAACTCGGAAGATCATCGCCGACGGCGTTGATGGCGTTCAAGCGATGCTCGGGCATATGGAGCAGTTCGTCAGCAACGTCACACCGGTGGACGAACAGACCGCACGAGCCAAGGCCGGCCCTGCCTGGCAAGGCTCGAAACTCGTCTTCACCACCCGCTACGGGACTCCGGTCGAGCCGCGCAACTTCCTGCGCTCATGGGATGCCCGTCGCATCAAGGCCGGCGTCCGCAAGATCACCGTCCACGACGCTCGTCGAACCTGCGGTTCACTGCTGGCCGACCTCGACGTGAACCCGCGCGTGGCCATGCAGATCCTCCGACATGCCCAGTTCTCACTGACGATGGAGATCTACACAGTCGCCTCGTCCAAGGCCCACCCGTGAGGCATTGAAGCGGTTGGGGGAGAGCCTGGATGGCTGAGCTACTGCTGTACTTCGTAGCTGTACTGGGCGGAAATCCCGACCCGAAGATCGGGCTCCAAGCCTCTGACCTGCGTGGGCGATACTGGGATCGAACCAGTGACCTCTCCGGTGCGAATGTCGCTCGGCAAGATCGAGGCGAGGTGGGCAGTGTTCCATTGTGCTGCTGAACTGCACAGACGTATTGCCGGGCATGGGCGAAGAGAGTCGCCGCCGCGCGCGTTCGCTGACTCTTCGCTGAC
>JACDBJ010000587.1 GCA_013695005.1 Pseudonocardiales bacterium | reverse complement strand
CCCGCGGCGCCTGTACCCGCGGCGCCTGTACCCGCGGCGCCTGTACCCGCGGCGCCTGTACCCGCGGCGCCGGCGGCCGCAGCACCTGCGCCTGAGCCGCACGTCAAGCCCGGGCCGAGCCCGAGGCTGAGCCCGCGCCCGAGCCCGCGGCCGCGCCCGGTACCGGAGGCTCAGTAGGCGAGAGCGAGCGCCGGGTCGGACAGCAGCGAACCGACGTCGGCGAGGAACCGCGAGCCCTGCTCGCCGTCCACCAGCCGGTGGTCGAAGGACAGCGAGAGCTGGCAGACCGTTCGCACCGCGAGCTCGCCGTCGACCACCCACGGCGCCGGCTTCACCGCGCCCAGCGCCAGGATCGCGGCCTGCCCGGGGTTGATGATCGGCGTGCCGGTGTCCACGCCGAACACCCCGACGTTGGTGATGGTGAACGTGCCGCCGAGCATGTCGGCTGGCGTCGTGGTGCCGGCCCGCGCCGTGTCCGTCAGCTCGCTCAGCGCCTGGGCGAGCTCGCGCAGGGACAGGGTGTCCGCGTCGGCGATGTTGGGCACCACCAGCCCACGAGGGGTCGCGGCGGCGATGCCGAGGTGCACCGCACCGTGGTAGACGATCTCGCCGGCCTCCCCGTTCCAGCTCGAGTTGATCTCCGGCGTGCGAGCGGCGGCGAGGCACACCGCCTTCGCGGCGAAGACCAGCGGGGTCAGCTTCACGCCGGCGAACTGCGGGTCGCCGCCCAGCCGCTCGCGCAGCTCCATCATGGCCGTGACGTCGACGGTGAGGAACTCGGTGACATGCGGCGCGGTGAAGGCGCTCTCGGTCATGGCCTGTGCCATCGCCTTGCGCACGCCCTTGATGGGCACCCGGCGTGACTCGCGGGTCGGCGGCGGGGCGCGCGGTGGGGGCGGCTGTTGCAGGTCCTCGCGGGTGATCACACCGT
Source organism: Pseudonocardiales bacterium (assembly GCA_013695005.1). GTDB lineage: Bacteria > Actinomycetota > Actinomycetes > Mycobacteriales > Pseudonocardiaceae > Pseudonocardia. Next base: position 4,270 of record JACDBJ010000587.1, on the reverse strand, counting down.
TCGGCCCGGAGCCGGTCACCGTCCGCAGGTCGACGCCCAGGTCGCGGGCCAGCTTGCGCACCGGCGGCTTGGCCAGCGGCACGACCCGGTCACCGTTGCTCGACGGCGTTGGCGCCGCGCCCCCAAGATCGCCGCGAGTGGACGTTGGACCGCGGTCAGCGCGGCTAGATGTCCGCTCGCGGCGATCTTGGATCGGGGCCGCCTGGGCGGTGGCGGCGGGCTGCCTGCGGCGCCTGCGTGAGCTGGACTTCTGCTGCGGCCCGTAGCCCACCAGCGTGGTGATCTTCTCGGCAGGCGCCTCAGCGCCGCCGTGCGGTCCGTTAGGAGCCGAATTGTCGTCGGTGACGTCCTCGACACCGCGTTTTGGTTCCAAATTGCGGGCCGGGTCGGCGGCTTGGGTGGTCGGGGCGGCTGGGGCGTCGGAGCCGCCGGCGGGTTCGGTGTCGATGGCGATGATCGGGGTGCCGACGGACACGGTGGCGCCGGGCTCTGCGAGCAGCTCCGCCACCACGCCGGACCACGGCGAGGGCAGCTCGACGGCCGCCTTCGCCGTCTCGATCTCGACGAGTGTCTGGTTCTGCGTGACCGTGTCCCCGGGCGCCACCCGCCAAACCAGGATCTCCGCCTCGGTCAGCCCCTCGCCCGCATCGGGTAGCGCGAACTCCTTACGCATGCGCCATCACCAGGCCAGCGAGCGCTCGACGGCGTCGAGCACCCGGTCGAGGTCGGGCAGGTAGTCGTCCTCGCACTTGCTGGGTGGGTAGGGGGTGTCGTACCCGGTCACCCGCAGCACCGGCGCCTCCAGCGAGTAGAAGCACTCCTGCTGCACTCGCGCGGCCACCTCCGCCGCTAGCGAGCTCTCGCCGGGCGCTTCGGCCACCACGACGAGCCGCCCGGTACGCCGCACCGAGCCGAACACCGGATCCAGGTCCAGCGGGGAGAGCGTGCGCAGGTCGATCACCTCGAGCTGGTGACCGTCGGTCTCCCCGGCCGCCGCCGCGTCCAGGCAGGTGCGGACCATCGGCCCGTAGCCGAGGACGGTGGCCGTCGAACCCGTCCGCAGCACCCGCGAGGTGAACAGCGGCGCCGGCGTGGCGTCCTGGTCGAGCTCGGCCTTGTCCCAGTACCGGCGTTTGGGCTCGAAGAAGAACACCGGGTCGTCGCTGACGATCGCCTGCTGGATCATCCAGTAGGCGTCGACCGGGTTGGAGCAGGCGACGACCTTGAGCCCCGGGGTATGGGCGAAGTACGACTCGGGCGACTCGGAGTGGTGCTCCACCGCACCGATCCCGCCGCCGAACGGGATGCGCACCACGACCGGCATCCGCAGCCTGCCCTGCGAGCGGTAGTGCATCTTGGCCAGCTGGCTGACGATCTGATCGAAGCCCGGGAACACGAACCCGTCGAACTGGATCTCGCACACTGGCCTGAACCCGCGGATGGCCAGCCCGATCGCCGTGCCGATGATCCCCGATTCGGACAGCGGCGTGTCCAGCACGCGCTGCTCGCCGAAGTCCTTCTGCAGGCCGTCGGTGACCCGGAAGACGCCGCCGAGCTTGCCCACGGCCTCCCCGAGCACGATCACTCGTGGGGCGGCCTCCATCGCCGCGCGTAGCCCCTGGTTGAGCGCCTTGGCCATCGTGACCGTGCCGGCAACAGGAGCCGCGGGCGACCTCTGCTCATCCGGCAGGCTCGACATCTGCAGCTCCTCCCACGCCGCCGCGGAGCCGGCCGCCCGGTCAGGCGCCGGCAGCGGCCGGTGATGGACGTACCGCCCATCCTCGCATGACCTTGCCGACGTCCGCCGCGCGCAAGTCCTGTACAGCGCAGCAGCGGGCGCCGAGCCTCACGGGAAGCCCGGCGCCCGCTGTGGACTGACGCGTGCTGAAGGGTTACTCGTTGGACCGTCGGGTGACGAGCAGCATCAGCAGCCCGTAGACGACCACGATGATGCCGAGCACCAGCAGCAACGGCGCGAAGACCGTCAACGGTGGCCATGTCGTGTCGACCTTGACGAAGTTCGCCTGCTGGCGACCGACCGCAGGGATGACGTCCTGCTTGAAGTACGTTGCTACCTGCGGAACGGTCGTGACCGGCGAGCCGTCGAACCTGGTCAGGCCCTCGGCGTTCGGCACGTTGTTCCAACCGGCGGTCACCTTCGGCAGGTTGGCGACGGCTTGGCCGATCTTCGGGAAGGCGTCCCTGAGCGCGGCGGCCACCACCTCAGGTGAGACCTTCAGCGTCGCGACCAGGAAGTCGACCAGCTTCGGCAGCTCGGCGGTGACTCCGGACAGCGGCAGCGCGGTGAGCAGCCCCAGCGTCTTGGGGAAGTTCTGCTGCAGCGCGGCGAGCACCTGCGGCTGGGTCAACCCGGCCTGCTGGGAGACGAAGCCGACCAGCTTGGGCACCTCCGCGGCCGCGCCGTCCTGCTCTGTCACGACCGGGTCGAAGGTCTTGACGACCGTGTCCACCATCTCGATCGCGGCCACGTCGCCAGCGACCCGCTCGGCCGCGAACGCCGGCCGAGCGGTGTCGAGCACCTCTTGGCCGCCACCGAGCCTGGTGAACAGGTTCAGCGCGAACACCAGGAGCACGACCACGACGCCGACGACCGCGACCACCGCCCAGCCGGTCAGGGCGATGGGCTTGGGCAGGCCGCCGCTGCTACCGGCCAGGACCGCCATCAAGATGCCGAAGACGATCACGATGATGCCCAGGATCAGCAGCAGCGGGGCGAGGAAGCCGACGCCGCCGCGGGTGTCAAGGGCGCGGAAACCCTCCTGCTGGCTTTCCAGGACCGGGATGACGTCCTGGCTGAAGTAGTCGCGGATCTGCGGCACGGTGTTCACCGGGCTGCCGTCGAAGCGAGTCAGGTTCTCCGTACCCGGGACCTTGTTCCAGCCCGCGGTCGCCTTGGGCAAGTTGGTGACCGCCTGGGCGAGCTTGGGGAAGTTCTGCTGCAGGGCGGCCAGCACCTGGTCCGGCGACAGCTTGAGCGTCGTCGCCAGGAACTGGACCAGCCTCGGTATCTCCGCACTGACGTCGGACAGCGGCAATGCCGTGAGCAGTCCGGTCGTCTTGGGGAAGTTCGTCTTCAGCGCGTTGAGGACCGCGGCCTCCGACAGACCAGTCTGCCGCGAGACGAACGAGATCAGCTGCGGCACCTCGGCGCTCGCACCGCCCTCGGCGGTGATCACCGGATCGACCGTGTCGACGGCGGCGGACAGCACGTCGATCCCGGCCCGATCGCCGGCGACCCGCTCCGCGGTGAACGCGGGGTTCAGGTCGTCGATCAAGGTCTGGGCCGCGTTGAGGCGGCCGAAGAGGTTCAGCGCGAATACGAGGACCACGACAAGCAGGCCGACCGCGGCCACGACGAGCCACGACCACACGGCGAGTTTCTTAGTCATCCGGTTACTCCGGGTAAACCGTCAGCTGGGTGTGAGGCCTCAGACGGGTCGCGTCTGATCGGCGTTACGGCGGGGTGACCGGGGGACGGAGGTTACCGCGCTTGGACGCGTTCTTAGCTCCGTTTGGCCCCGGTGATCGGCGCAGCAGCAGGATGAGCAGGGCCAGGCTCGCGACCGCCATCGAGATCGCGCTCCACGTCTTCTTCGGGTACCAGACCGGTTCGTACATGTTCGGCAACGGCCCGAGCACCCCGACGTCGACGTAGCGGTAGAGCAGCAGCACGGCCAGGCCGCCTGCCGCGACGAGCAAGGCCGCGAACGTCACGATCTTCCGCCGCACCAGGAGCACACCCAGCGCGGCGAGCACGGCCAGCACCGCCTCGATCCGGAACAGGGTGGCTTGGGTGATGGCGCCCCCGCTGCCCTCGTAGGTGCCGGCAAGGTCGAAGTGCGAGTAGGCGTCGTAGGCCAGCCCGGCGGCAGCGACGACCCGCAGCAGCACCTCGGCGAGGCCGGCTCGCCGGCGCGCCGGTTCGGTCGAATGCCGGGCGGTGGTGGGATCGGGAGCAGTCATGATCGCGGGCCTGGTCAGGCGACCGTCAGCGTGCCGGTCATGTACTGATGCGGCGTGCATCGGAACGGGTACTTGCCCGGCGCGGTCGGTGCGGTGAGCTCCACGGTCTGCCCGTTGGTGATGCTGCCGGTGTCGAACGACTTGTCGTTGGCGGTGACCGTGTGGATCGCGCTGTCGGAGTTCGTCACCATGATCTTCGTGCCCGGCGCGACGGTGATGTCGGCCGGCGTGAACGCGAAGTCCTTGATCACGTTGGTGTTGCCGCTGGTGGGGGCGGCGGTGCTGC
>JACDBJ010000586.1 GCA_013695005.1 Pseudonocardiales bacterium | reverse complement strand
TCTGGGTCGATCAAGAACGTACCCCGCTGAGCGAACCCCGCCGCATCGTTGAACACGCCGTACGCCTGCGCCACGGCCCCGTGCGGCCAGAAGTCCGAGAGCAGGGGGAACTCGTATCCCTCCGCGGCGGCGTACGCCCGCAGGGTGTGCCGGTGATCCACCGAGATGCCGAGCACCTGCACCGACGCGTTTTGGAAGCTCGCCAGGTCGTCGCGCACCGCGCACAGCTCGCGAGTGCAGGTCCGCGAGAACGCGAACGGGTAGAACACGACCAGCACACTGCTCCGGCCGCGGAAATCCGACAAAGTCACAGGTTCCCGGCGCTGGTCGGACAGCGTGAACTCCGGGGCAACCTCTCCCACCTCTGGCATGCTAGAAAGCCTAGCCGCGACGGGTGCGTCCAGCCTTCGGTGCCACCAGCCGGGCACCAGCCCAGTCGTCGCCCACGCTCGCGTTGGACGTCTGCGACAACCCGGCGGTCGGCGCCGCCTCGGCGATCTCACTGGGCTCGACATGACCCGACCGTCCGGTCTTGGGCGTCAGCACCCAGATCACGCCGCTGTCGGCGAGCGGACCGATGGCGTCCACCAGAGCGTCCACCAGGTCACCGTCGCCCTCACGCCACCACATCAGCACAACGTCGATCACATCGTCGGCGTCCTCGTCGAGCAGGTCGTCACCGCAGCGTTCTTCCACCGCCTCGCGGATCGAGTCGTCGACATCGGAGTCCCAGCCGAGCTCCTGGACAACCATGTCCGGTTGGATGCCGAGCTTCCCGGCGACGTCGGACTTGCCGACGTCTCCCGCGGCGACCACGCCTGCACCTCCCGTACCACCCGCGCCCTCGCGGGCGCGCCACCTGCCGTGCTGGATGCGGAATCGGAACACGTGGTGTCGGTACTGCGCAACAGGGCGCTCCGAGATACTTGTGTCGAACGCCCCTGCCGTTACCCGCGTCGCCGGCGCCGTTGGTGGAAGCATGGGTAGTACCGACCGCCCGAGATCGACCTCGCTACGGACTGCTCGTCCACCCAAGGAGCTGTCTTGACCACGCCACGTGTCCACGTGATCCGCGACGGGCTTGCCGCCTACCTGCCCGACATCGACCCGGCCGAGACCGACGAATGGCTCGACTCGTTCGACGCCGTACTCGACGCCGCCGGCCAGCAGCGCGCCCGCTACCTGATGCTGCGGCTGCTGCAGCGCGCCCGCGAGCGCAACGTCGGCGTACCCGCGCTCACCAGCACCGACTACGTCAACACCATCCCCACCGAGCACGAGCCGTGGTTCCCCGGCGACGAGGAGACCGAGCGCGCCTACCGCCGGTGGATCCGCTGGAACGCCGCGGTCATGGTGCACCGCGGGCAACGCCCCGGCCGTGGCATCGGCGGCCACATCTCCACCTACGCCTCGTCCGCGTCGCTGTACGAGGTCGGGTTCAACCACTTCTTCCGCGGCAAGGAGCACCCCGGCGGCGGCGACCAGATCTACCTCCAGGGCCACGCCTCCCCCGGCATCTACGCCCGCGCGTTCCTCGAAGGCCGGCTGACCACCGATCAGCTCGACGGGTTCCGCCAGGAGCTGTCGCACGGTGGCCTCGGGCGCGGCCTGCCGTCCTACCCGCACCCCCGGATGATGCCGGAGTTCTGGGAGTTCCCGACCGTCTCGATGGGTCTCGGGCCGCTGAACGCGATCATGCAAGCCCGGTTCAACCGCTACCTCGCCGACCGCGGCATCAAGGACACCTCCGACCAGCACGTATGGACGTTCATCGGCGACGGCGAGATGGACGAGCCGGAGTCCCGCGGCCTGATCCACATCGCGGCCACCGAAGGGCTCGACAACCTGACATTCGTCGTGAACTGCAACCTGCAGCGCCTCGACGGCCCCGTCCGGGGTAACGGCAAGATCATCCAGGAGCTGGAGTCGTTCTTCCGGGGCGCCGGCTGGAACGTGATCAAAGTGATCTGGGGCCGGGAGTGGGACGCGCTGCTGCACGCCGACCGCGACGGCGCCCTGGTCAACCTGATGAATGTCACCCCGGACGGCGACTACCAGACCTACAAGGCCAACGACGGCGGCTACGTCCGCGAGCACTTCTTCGGCCGCGACCCGCGGACCAAGGAGCTGGTGGCGCACCTGCCCGACCAGGCGATCTGGCGGCTCAAGCGCGGCGGCCACGACTACCGCAAGGTCTACGCCGCCTACGTCGCCGCGATGGAGCACACCGGGCAGCCCACCGTCATCCTCGCCAAGACCGTCAAGGGTTACGGGCTGGGGCCGGCGTTCGAGGGCCGCAACGCCACCCACCAGATGAAGAAGATGACGATCGCGGACCTCAAGCTCTTCCGCGACACCCAGCGCATCCCGATCTCCGACGCCGAGCTCGAGCGCGACCCCTACCTGCCGCCGTACTACCACCCCGGCGAGCACGCGCCCGAGATCCAATACATGCACGAGCGTCGCCGCCAGCTCGGCGGCCCGCTCCCCCAGCGCAAGGTGCGACCCAAGCCGCTCGTGCTGCCCGGCGACAAGGTCTACGAGCCGATGCGCCGCGGTAGCGGAAAACAGGAGATCGCCACGACGATGGCCTTCGTCCGGCTGTTGCGCGAGCTGGTGAAGGACCCGGAGATCGGCAAGCGGTTCGTGCCGATCATCCCGGACGAGGCGCGCACGTTCGGGATGGACTCGATGTTCCCGACGCAGAAGATCTACAACCCGCTCGGCCAGCGCTACACCTCGGTGGACGCCCAGCTGATGCTGGCCTACCGGGAGAGCGAGCAGGGTCAGCTGCTGCACGAGGGGATCAACGAGGCCGGCTCGGTTGGCTCGTTCACCGCGGCCGGCACCTCGTACGCCACCCACGGCGAGCCGATGATCCCGGTCTACATCTTCTACTCGATGTTCGGCTTCCAGCGCACCGGCGACGGGATCTGGGCGGCGGCCGACCAGCTCAGCCGCGGCTTCCTGCTCGGCGCGACGGCCGGGCGCACCACGCTCACCGGCGAGGGCCTGCAGCACAACGACGGGCACTCGCACCTGCTCGCCGCGACCAACCCGGCGGTGGTGGCCTACGACCCGGCGTTCGGGTTCGAGATCGGGCACATCGTCCGCGACGCGCTAGACCGGATGTACGGCGAGCACGACCCCCGTGACCCCAACGTCATGTACTACCTGACGGTCTACAACGAGCCCTATCCGCAGCCGGCCGAGCCCGAGGGGCTCGACGTCGAGGGACTGCTCCGCGGGATCTACCGCTACGCCCGCACGCTGGGTTCCGACGGTGGGGTGCCACCGGAGCCGGCGGTGCGCCTGCTTGCCTCCGGCGTCGGGGTGCCGTGGGCGCTGCGCGCCCAGCAGCTGCTCGCCGAGCAGTGGGGGGTGGCCGCCGAGGTGTGGTCGGTGACCTCGTGGGGCGAGCTGCGCCGCGACGGCGTCGAGGCCGACCGGCACAACCTGCTGCACCCCGAGGAACCGCCTCGCGTGGCGTACCTCCGCCGGGCGCTGAGCGAGTCGGACGCGCCGGTGGTGGCGGTGTCGGACTGGATGCGGGCGGTGCCGGACCTGATCAGGCCGTGGACGCCGGGAGCGTTCCTGAGCCTGGGCACCGACGGCTTCGGCCTGTCCGACACCCGCCCCGCGGCCCGCCGGCACTTCGCGGTGGACGCCGAGTCGATCACCGTCGCAGCCCTCACCGCACTGTCGGCGCGCGGCGACGTGAGCCGGGCCGTGGTCGAAGAGGCGGCGGCCAAGTACCGCATTCACGACCCGCAGGCCGCTGCGCCGCCGACCGGCGACGCCGACCGCGAGTAGCGCCGCTGCCCCGCAACTCCGCACTCGTGTGGCTTATCTTGCTCCCAGCGGGAGTTCTGTCACACGAGTGCGGGG
>JACDBJ010000215.1 GCA_013695005.1 Pseudonocardiales bacterium | reverse complement strand
GTTTTGGCGATCTTGATCGAGTCGGCGGCGTCGGTGAGGTCGGCGGTCTCGTCGACCACGTGCACGCAGTTGCCGACGCCGACGCCGAACGCCGGTGTGCCCGAGCTGTAGGCCGCCTTGACCATGCCCGCGCCGCCGGTGGCCACGATCAGGTCGGCCTGCTGCATCAGTTCCTGGGTGTAGGCGATCTTCGCGACGGGCAGCACCTGGAGCAGGTCGGCGGGCGCCCCGACCTGCTCGCACGCCTCCCGCATGTACTCCACGACCGCCGCTGTTGTCTGCTTGCTGCGCGGGTGCGCGGCGAAGACCACGGCATTGCGCCCGGCGAGCGCGCAGAGCGCCTTGACCGGCGGCGTCGCGTCCGGACCGGTGGTCGGGATCAGGGCGGCGACGACGCCGACGGGCTTGGCGATCTCGGTGATCCCGCGCTCGTCGTCCTGCGCGACGACGCCGACCGTCGGTGTGCGGCGCAGGTCCGACAGCACGCCGAACACCCGCTTCTCGATCTTGATGACCTTGTCGCCGTAGTTGCCGAAGCCAGCCTCGTCGACGGCCAGGCGGGCCAGCTCCTCGGCGCGATCCTTGCGTCCGACGGCCCACGCCACCGCGGTGGTCAGCTCGTCGACCTGCTCGGCCGTGTAGTCGTTGATCGCGGCCTGCGCGGACCGCGCGCGTGCCACCACCTCGGCAACTGACTCGGACACCTCGGGCGACCCCATACGACCTCCTTGCCGCGAAACCCGTCGACCGGTACCGCATGTCGACTCGGCTCGAGGCCGGCGGCGGTCAGGGTATGCCGGACGTTACGCGGAGCGTAAGGCCAGGTCGTTGGCCCTGATGGACGAAGATTCGGGGTATTCCGCGTCTGCCGGGGACATGTCCGTCATGGCGGCCGAGTCGGAAAGTCACCGCGGGGAACGCTCCCCGCGGTGTTCCCCGACGGCTGCCCAAGATCACTGACGAGACGGATAGCGTTGGCTGGTCTAGCGGCGTACCGAGCGACGTTCACCGACTCGCGTCCACACCAGCAGCACGATGACCGCGCCGATGATGGAGCCGATGATGCCTGCGGGCTGCAGGAAGCCGTCTCCGGCGTCCTTCCCGAAGATCAGGTAGCCCAGGAAGCCGCCTACGAAAGACCCGACGATGCCGATCACCACCGTCATCAGGATCGACATGTGCTGCTTGCCGGGTACGAGCAGGCGCGCCAGTGCGCCGGCGATCAGACCGATGATGATGATGCTGACGATGAGACCCAACATGATGAAGCCCTTCTGTGGATGCGCGTCTGGTGACGCATGCGGATCGGCCGCAGGATCCAAGGAACCACCCCTAAGGCGGGTGCGGTACACCCCTAGGGAGGTTTAGCCTCGGAGGGTGGCGTCGTCGGTCTCGGGTTCGCCGATCAGGGTGGCGTTGGTCGACGACTATGACGTGGTCCTGATCGGTGTAGCCCACATGTTCGACCGGTATCGGGATCGCATCGTCGTCGCCGAGATCGACGCCAACGAGTCCTTGGACGACGTGGTCGACATCGCGTTGTACGACTCGTTCGCCCAGCCCGAGTCAGACCACGGCGAGATCGCCGTCCTGGCCGAAAACCCCAGGGCGCGACGGGTTGTCGTCTACACCTGGAACTTCCATCCCGATCTGATCCGAAGTGCCCGCGAAAAGGGAGCGAGCGGCTACCTCTCCAAGACCCTGCCCGCCCGTGACCTCGTCGCGGCGCTCGAAGCCGTGCACGCCGGCGAAGTAGTCGTGAGCCCCCCGCCTCGTCGGGCCAGCAGCGCGACAGGACTCGACTGGCCAGGCCGGCGCGAAGGCCTCACGGATCGCGAGGCGGAGATCCTCGCGTTGATCACGCAGGGGAAGAGCAACGCCGAGGTGGCCGCCTTGACGTTCCTCAGCCCGAACACGGTCAAGTCCTACATCCGCACCGTCTACCGCAAGATCGATGTCGCCAGCCGCACCCAGGCCGTGCTGTGGGGCGTCAACCACGGCTTCACGCCGGACCACACCCGCATCGAGCACTGGCGCAACGGACCGTAGGACACATCACCCCAAAGGGTGTGGCCGAGTGGCGTAGGCCGTGCGCTGAACCCTGCTCCGTTCGCTGGCTGCGCTACGGCCGAACTGCGGAACTTCGCCGCCATGTGGGTGATTCACAGTTAAACGACTGCGTCGCGGGGAACCCGCCGGCATGAACACCTTGACCGTCATCATCATCCTGTTGGTGCTTGCGATAGTTGGCATCGGCGCGTGGTTCCTCATGAGGGAGCGGCGCAGCCGAGCCCTCCGCGAGCGTTTCGGGCCGGAGTACGAGCGCAGCGTCGCGACCACCGAGGATCGCCGCGCTGCCGAGCTGGAGCTACTCCAGCGCGAGAAGCGTCACCGGGAGCTCGACGTCCGGCCGCTGTCCGACGAGGACCGCGCCGGTTTCGAAGACCGGTGGTCCGGCGTGCAGCAGGGGTTCGTCGACGACCCGGGCCAGGCGGTCCGCCACGCGGACTCGCTGGTCGACGACGTGATGCGGGCTCGCGGCTACCCCGTCGAGGACTTCGAGCAGCGGGCGGCGGACATCTCCGTCGAGCACCCGGTCGTCGTACAGCGATACCGCGAGGCGCGGGTCATCGCCGAGGCCAACGACGCCGGTCAGGCGAGCACGGAGGACCTGCGACAGGCCGTGACCTCGTACCGGGCGCTGATCGTGGCGCTGCTCGAGCCCGGACCGGCCGGGGATGACGAGCGGCGCGATGACACCGTCGACACCCGACGCGATGACGTCGAGCCCGAGACGCTCACGCACGACGAGGTCACGGACGTCCGGAACACCGACCCCGGCGACACCCGGGACATGCGGAAGGAGACGCGGGCATGAGCCGCATCGACGAGTCCGACCGCACAATGGACGCGGCGGAACCCACCACCACCAACACCATGCAGGCGGCCGACAACACGGACTCCGCCGCCGCCCGGCTCGGCGCAGACACGATGCCCGAGCCGCGCGACGACCGGGAGGACGTCGCGACCGGCCAGGACGACGAAGGGCGCGCGGAACCGCTCATCCCGGCCGACCGCTCGGCGGAGTACCGCTCCCGTTGGGACGCAGTGAAGGGGCAGTTCGTCGACGACCCGCGCAGCGCGGTGCAGAACGCCAACACGATGGTCGGGGAGATCCTCGACGATCTCGAGGAGCTGTTCCGCCGCCAGCGCAGCGACCTCGAGCAGGGCCTCAACGCCGAGCAGACGTCGACGGAGGATCTACGGCTGGCACTGCGTCGCTACCGCAGCTTCTTCGATCGCCTGCTGTCCTTCTAGCTGAGGACGGCCCCGAGGTGCGAAGCTCCCGCCGTGATCCTGCGGCGGGAGCATGGTGCGGACCGTGACGCGATCTTCGCCGTGCACACGGCCGCATTCGGGCGGCCGGACGGCGGCGGCGGCGGGGACGTTCCTGAGGCTCGACTCGTGGACGCGCTGCGCGACGACGGAAACATCGTCGCGGGGTTGTCGGTGGTCGCAACCCTGGACGCAGCGGTCGTCGGACATGTGGTCTGCAGCAGGGCGACAGCCGGTGACCATCCGGTCCTCGGCTTGGGGCCGCTGGGAGTCGTGCCCGAGTTCCAGCGCCGCGGGGTTGGCAGTGCTCTGATGTACGCCGTGCTCGCCGCGGCCGACGCGCTCGACGAGTCCGCCGTCGTGCTGCTCGGCGATCCGGGCTATTACTGCCGGTTCGGGTTCGAGCCGGCCGACTCGCTCGGCCTCGGCGCTCCGGATCCGGCCTGGGGCGTGCATTTCCAGGTGCGGCCGATGTCGGCCTGGGACCCTTCCGTGCGCGGGTCGGTCCGCTACGCGTCGGCATTCGACCGCCTGTAGCGGCTGGCCCCGCGAGGTCGGCCGGCCCTCGGCGCCTGGTGCTCTCAGGCCGGCGAGCTCGCCGTGCTCGAGGTGGACGGCTCGATCTCGTTCTTCGCCCGCCAACCCACCGACACTTCCGGCGGCGCGCGCCGGCCGTAGCGCAGCGCTCACTCCTACTTTAGGAGTGCAAGCTACGATCAACGGGGTGGCACCCAAGCGGACATATGGCGATGCGTGCGGCGTCGCGCGCGCGCTGGACCTGATCGGCGAGCGGTGGGCGCTGCTGGTCGTGCGGGAGCTGCTGCTGGGCCCGAAGCGCTTCACCGACCTGACCACCGGTGTGCCGGGGATGAGCCCGAACGTGCTGTCCCAGCGACTGCGTGAGCTGGAGGAGACCGGGATCGTGCAGCGCCGCAAGCTCGGGCCGCCGGCCAGCAACCGCGTCTACGACCTCACCGAGCGCGGAGCCGAGCTGGAGCCGGTACTGATCGCGATCGCCCGCTGGGGCAGCCGCGCCCCCATGACCTCGAGTGCCGAGCTGAGCACCGACGCACTGATCCTCGCGCTCCGGACCACGTTCGACGCCGACATGGCGGCGACGCTGGCCGCCCGCTACGAGCTGCGACTCGGCGATGACCGCTTCCACCTCGACGTGGCCGACGGCCGGTTCGACGTCGGCCGGTTCGCCGTCGGCAGGGGCGCAGCCGAGCAGCCCGACGCGATCCTCGGGACCGACGCCGCCACGCTCCGTGCGCTCGTGTTCAGAGGACGGCGGCTCGACGATGCCGAGCGCGCGGGCGACGTCACGGTCACGGGCGACCGCGACGCCGTAGCGCACCTGCTGCGCTGCTTCCCCCGCCCGACGCCGGCGTAACGGCTCAGCCGGTGGGCACCGGTTCGGGCCGGGCCGGCGCGGTCGCGTCTGGGTCGCGGTCCTTCGGGACCAGCGGTGACGGCTCCACCCGCAGCACCTTGGCCAGCCAGTCGGGCAGCCACCAGTTCCACCGGCCGAGCACGCTCACCAGCGTGGGCACCAACAGCGCCCGGACCAGCGTCGCGTCGATGAGAATGCCGACCCCCAGCGCCGTCCCGAGCACCTTGATGTCCGTGCCGGGCGCCGACGCCAGCGCGGCGAACGCGAAGAACAGGATGAGCGCCGCCGAGGTGATCAAGCGCCCGGTCCGGCCAAGGCCGCCGATCACCGCCGCCTTGGTGGAGCCCGTCGCGTCGTACTCCTCTCGCATCCTGGCCAGGATGAACACCTCGTAGTCCATCGACAGCCCGAACAGGAACGCGAAGATGATCACCGGCAGCCAGAACGTGATGGCGCCCGTCGGTTCGACGCCGAACAGCGCGCCGGAGCCGTGGCCCTGCTGCCAGAAGAACACCACCGAGCCGAACACCGCGGCCAGCGACACCAGGTTCAGCAGTACGGCCTTGAGCGGCAGCAGCAACGACCGGAACGTGCGCACCAACAGCACAAACGTCACGACGGCGATGATCAGCAGCACGTATGGGAAGTTGTCGTAGACCGCGCTCGAATAGTCGAGCACCGCTGCGCCCGAGCCCGTCACGCCGACCTGCCCACCAGCCGCCTGGCCCACGGCGGCGCGCACCGCCTCGACCACCGCGGTGCCGTCGCTGTCCACCGTCTCGTTCACCGGCAGCACGTCGATCAACGCGGAGCCGTCGCGGGTCGCACCGACCACGGCCGTGCGCACACCGTCGACGCCAGCGAGTAGTCGATGGCCACGCCGAGCCCGACGAGCGAGATGAGGAACTGCACGACGAAGCTCACGTCGGTCACGAACGTCAGGCCAAGCACGAGCAGGAACGTCGTCAGGATCGAGACGGCCGCGACGGCCAGCGGCACCAACGCCAGGAACGACGCGAACACGAAGATCAGCACGGCCAGCGCCCCCACTGCGCCGAGCAACGTCTCCAGCAGCACGCTGGGGCCCGTGGTGTCCCCGCCTGCTGCGAGCAACTGGTAGGAGGTCAGCCCCGGTTCCAGGCCTCTGGCGCCCGCGGCCTGCTCGAACACCGGTCGCAGGGCCGCCTCGGCGCCGGGCCCGAAGCCGGTGGGCTGCCCGCCCTGCACGAGCCCGAACGTGCGGCGCCCGTCGGCGAACACGAAGCCGGAGTCGCCGGTGCTGGCCAGGTCGACGACGCGCAGCTGCGGCAGCTGAGAGCGGACGGCGTCGAACACCGCCGCGACGTCGGCCGCGCGGCCCTGCGCGGTCTGCCCTTCGGGCACGGCCAGCACCGGGACGAGCGTGTCCTGCGGGCTGACGCCGTAGGTGGCGACCATCTGCCGCTCGGTCTCGTAACCGGGCTGCCCGGGGAGCGAGAAGTCGAAGCTGAGCCGGTCGCTGAGCTGGCTCGCCGCCGCTCCCCCGCCGACCAGCAGCACCAGCCAGAGCAGCGTCACCAGGCGGCGGTGCCGCAGTACGAGCTCGGCGAAGCGTTCCACGGGGTTCCTCCAGCAGCCGGGGCTTGGTCACGATCACCATCCCGGCCGCCGGGCCCCGTGCCATCGGGGACCACCCCAGTGCGAGTCGCCGCGAGTCCGGGCAAACCCTGAAACCAGCCTCGGGGCGGGTGAGCCGCGCTCGGGCGGCGAAGCGCCGACGCTACGCGCAGGTGTAGGCGGTTCGGTTGCCGCCGGGCAAAACCCGGCCGCGACGTGCTAGCCGGCGAGCCCGTGCACGACGGACTCGATGGCGTCACAGGCGCGGTGGAGATCCGCCTCGTCGATGACCAGCGGCGGAGCCAACCGAAGGGTGTGACCGTGGGCGTCCTTGGCCAGGACCCCGTGGGTGAGCAGGAGCTCGCAGGCGGTGCGGGCGACTGGGCCGCGGGGGTCGAGGTCGACCCCGGCCCAGAGACCCCGGACCCTGACCGCCGTCGCGCCGTGACCGACCAGCGCGGACAGCCGCCCGTGCAGGACCTGACCGAGGCCCGTGGCCCGGCGCTGCAGGTCGCCCGGCGCGAGCAACGTCAGCACCGCCCGCCCGACGGCACAGGCCAACGGCCCGCCGCCGAACGTGGAGCCGTGGCTGCCCGGCGTGAAGCAGCCGATGATGTCGGCGCGGGCGACGAAGGCCGACACCGGCAGGATGCCGCCACCGAGCGCCTTGCCGAGCACGAACGCGTCGGGGCGCACCCCGGCGTGGTCGCACGCGAATGTCCTGCCGGTGCGGCCGAGGCCGGACTGGACCTCGTCGAGGATGAGCAGCACCCCCATGCGGTCGCAGAGCCGGCGCAGCCCTGGCAGGTAGCCATCGGGCGGGATGACGACGCCGGCCTCGCCCTGGATCGGCTCGACGAGGATCGCCACGGTGTCGTCGGCGAATGCTGCCTCGGTGGCCGCGAGGTCGCCGAACGGGACGACGTCGAAGCCAGGGCCGTAGGGGCCGAAGTGGTCTCTGGAGACCGGGTCGGTGGAGAAGCCGACGATCGTCGTGGTGCGCCCGTGGAAGCCGCCGTCGGCCACCACGATGCGGGCGCGGTCGGCGGGTACGCCCTTGACCAGGTAGCCCCACCGGCGGGCGGCCTTGATGGCGGTCTCGACGGCTTCGGCCCCGGTGTTCATCGGCACCACGCCGTCGAGCTGGCACAGCTGCGACAGCTCGGCGCAGAACGGGCCGAGCTGGTCGGTGTGAAACGCGCGGCTGGTCAGCGTCAGCTTGTCGAGCTGCTGATGGGCCGCGGCGACCAGCGCCGGGTGCCGGTGGCCGAAGTTCAGCGCGGAGTACCCCGAGAGCATGTCGAGGTAGGACCGCCCGTCCTCGTCGACCACCCAGGCTCCTTCCCCGCTGACGAGCGTGACGGGCAGCGGGGCGTAGGTCGGGGCGGCGAAGCGCCGCTCGAGCTCGGCGGGCAGCTCCGGGGCGTCGATCGAGGCCGATTCGGACCCTGAGATCGGGGTGATGGTGGCGGTCATAATCCCAGCTCCAAGGTGCAGCATTTGACCGAGCCGCCGGACAGCTGCAGCTCAGAGGTGTCGATGGGCACGGGCAGGTAACCGGCCGCGGCGAGCCGCTCGCACAGCCAGGTGGCGCCGGCGGCCAGCACGACGTGGCGGCCGTCGGAGATCGCGTTCAACCCGAAGGTCACGGCGTCGGCCTCGTCGGCGACGATGCCGTCGGGGAAGCGTCGCTTGAGCACGCGCTGGGCCGCCTCGTCGAAGGCCCCGGGGAACCACATGAT
>JACDBJ010000551.1 GCA_013695005.1 Pseudonocardiales bacterium | reverse complement strand
GAGCTGGACCTGGACGCGATACCGCTGCGCCCCCGGCGGCCGGCCCCGGTCGTGTCGCCGTACCCGCCGGTGGTGCAGGACGTCGCGCTCGTGCTCGACGCGTCGGTACCGGCCGCGGATGTGCAGGACGCGCTGGCCGACGGTGGCGGCGAGCTGCTCGAGGAGGTCCGGCTGTTCGACGTCTACACCGGTTCGCAGGTCGGGCCGGGCCGGCGGTCGCTGGCGTTCACCCTGCGGTTCCGCGCGCCCGACCGCACCCTCACCACCGAGGACGCCAGCGCCGCGCGTGACGCGGCGGTGGCGGTGGCGGCGTCACGATTCGGCGCAGAGCTGCGCCGCTGAGCTGCGCCGCGCGGGCTGCCGAGCCTCGTCCAGCACCGCGATGATCGCCGCGAGTGGACATCTGGCCGCGGTGTGCGCGGCTGGACGTCCACTCGGCCTGATCATGGCGAGTACGTCAGCCCGGTAGCCGGCCCAGTGCGGCGTTGCCGGCGGCTCGCCACACGTCGTCGTTCGGCGACCCGCGCAGGGCGCTGATTGTGATCAGGAACGATCCGCGGGCGACCCGCAGGACCGTCGCGGAGCCGGTGCGGACAACCCTGGCGGCCTCGCCGACGCCGGCCAGATCCCGGCCGCCACGGCTGCGGACGTACTCGGCCGGTGTGCTGCCGCGGATCGCGTAGACGTTCACCACCCCTGCGGGCATCGCCGGGCCGGCGGTGGGGGTCGCGACGCAGCTAGGCACCTTGATGGCATCGTTGGGTGCCGTGGTGACCTGCGCAGGCTGCACCGACACGCCGAGCAGCGCGGTCAGCTCGGTGGCGGTGAGCAGGCACTCGTCGGCGATCACGTCCGGTACGAGCGGGCCGTCCGACGGCGTTGCCGGCGGAGCTTCGGGGGGCGCGCCGGGGACGCCTTGGCTCAGGGTCTCGAGCGTGGGCGCCGGTGTGCTCTCGCCGGGGGTCGTCGCGGCCCCGGTGACGGTCTGCGCGCAGCCGCTGACGAGCACCACCGCCGCAACCAGCGCTGCCGCGATGCTGGCGATCAGCTTGGCCCGTCCCACCGTCGGGACGGTAGCCGCGCGGGACGCGATCCGTGGGCGGTTCGGTGGATCTCACCGGGCCGCTTCACAGGTGCTTGAGGGCCTCGCGCCGGGAGAGCGGGGACAGCGCGGGGTGGGCATCGACGAATACCCGAACCCATTCCGGATCGGTCTTTGCGTGCTCGCGCAGCGCCCAGCCGATCGCCTTGCGGAGGAAGAACTCGCGATCGTCGATGTTCGGCTCGATGCAGTCGGTGAGCAAGCCGGTGTCGGTGGCCTGCTTGGACCGGAGCTGGCAGATGATCGACGTGCGACGCAGCCACATGTCGTCATCGGTCGACCACCCGCGCACGACCGGCTCGACCTCGTCCGTGTACGCCCGGAGCAGCGGGCCGATGCGCCGGCTGGCGATCTCGTCGACGTAGTCCCACCACGCGCCGGTGACGATCAGGTGTCGGTAGAGCGGGACCAGCTCGGGGCTCTGCCAACCGGCGTAGCGGGGGAGACCGGTCAGCGCGAGCGCGAGGTAGCGCTCCTCCCGGTACTGCGCGTCGTCCCACAACGTACGGGCGGCGCGCGCCCAGTCGGCCGGCGTGTCGAGTGGGTGTTCGGCGGACAGTCGGCGCAGTAGCTCCGTGCGCTGTGGCTTCTGCACGCCGCGAAAAGGCATCTCCGAACGCATGTACGCCTGCATGCCGGCGGCGAGCGTCGGGTCGGCCAGCTCGGCCAACCCGCGCCGGGTCGCCTCGATCACGGGATGACCAGGCTGCCGTCGGGCCGGATCGGGAAGTTCGGGTTGTGTGCGATCTCCCAGAGGTGGCCGTCCGGGTCGGCGAAGTAGCCGCGGTAGCCGCCCCACTCGACCCGCGCGGCGGGCTGGGTCACCACCGCGCCGACGGCCTCGGCGGTCGCTATGGCCTCGTCCACCGCCTGCGGGGACTCCAGGTTCATGGCCAGTGTGACCCCGAAGCCGGCGGACGCCGACACGCCGGCGTCGTCGGCGAGGTGCTCCCGGGGGAACAGCCCC
>JACDBJ010000541.1 GCA_013695005.1 Pseudonocardiales bacterium | reverse complement strand
GTATACGTCTGCGTGCCGCCGTTCGCGCACGGCGAGCCCGAGGCGGCGGCCGCAGCCTGTGGCGCCGCGGTGTTCGTCGAGAAACCCCTGGCCCTGGACGTCGGGGTGGCGGAGGTGGTCGCGGCGCAGCTCGCGGCAGCGGGTGTGGCGACCGCCGTCGGCCACCACTGGCGCTACGCGGCAACGGTGCGGATGGCGGCGCGCGTTCTCGAGGGCCGGGCCCTTCGCCTGGTGTCGGGATCGTGGCTGGACAAGGTGCCGCCGGTTCCGTGGTGGAGCAGGCTGGATCTGTCCGGCGGCCAGCTCGTGGAGCAGGCGGTGCACGTGCTGGACCTGGCCAGGCTGCTGGCCGGCGAGGTCGCCGAGGTGCATGCGATCGCCGACGCCCGACCGCCGACCGACGAGGAAGGCGCGGACTTGGACGGCGCCAGCGCGGCCATCCTGCGCTTCTCCTCCGGCGCGGTCGGAACCCTCGCGGCCACCTGTGGACTCTCGTGGAAACACCGGGCCGGTCTGGAGATCTGCGCCGACGACCTGGTGCTCGGCGTCGGCGAGGACTGGCTCGAGGTCCGCGACCCGGGCGAAGCGCGCCGCTACACCGTGGACCCGGACGAGGCGAAGGTCGCCGCCGACCGAGCGTTCGTCGACGCCGTACTGGGCCGGCCTGCCGAGGTGGTCGACTACGTCGAGGCGCTGCGTTCGCACCGGTTGGCCTGCGCGCTGGCGGCCTCCGTCACGGCGAGTCGGCCGATGGCTCTTGGTGGCGGCGATGGCTGACCGGGCACTCGTCGTGGAGCGGGCCGGCGTCGCGTCGGTGCGGGAGCTGCCCGACTCCGACGGCCCCGTGCACGTCCAGACCGTCTACAGCGGGCTGTCCGCCGGCACCGAGCTGACCATGTTCACCGGCACCAACCCGTTCCTCTCGTCGTCGTTCGACCCCGAGCTCGGGCTGTTCCGCGCTGACCAGCCGCGGGTCGGCTACCCGGTCGAGCGCCTGGGCTACATGGAGGTCGGCCGCGTGGTGCACAGCGACAGCCCGGGTGTCGCGGTGGGAGCGCTGCTGGCCATGGCCTACGGGCATCGCAGCGGCTACCGGTTCGACCCGTTGCGCGAGCGCATGGTGATGCTGCCCGACGGCCTCGACGAGCTGCTGGGCGTCTACGTCGCGCACATGGGTCCGATCTGCGCGAACGGCTTGCTTCATGCGGCGGCGGACGTATACGGGACGGACGTCCGCTCGCTCGCCGACGGGGTGCAGGGCCGCCGTGTGGCGGTGGTCGGCGGCGGTGTGGTCGGGCTGCTCACCGGGCTGTTCGCGCTCGCGGGCCGGGCGGAAGAGGTCGTCGTGCTCGACCCGACGCCGCGGCGTAGGGCCGCGGCCGTCGGCCTCGGTCTGCAGGCGCTCGATATCGACGCCGAGGACCCTGCGGTCGCGCTGAAGACCAGGTGGAGGCGTGGACCGGGCGACCGCGGAGCCGACGTGGTCTTCCAGTGCCGCGGGCGGGCGGCGTCGCTGGCGCTGGCGCTGCGGCTGCTGCGGCCGCAGGGCACGGTGATCGACCTGGCGTTCTACGCCGACGACGCTGGTGCCGTCCGGCTCGGCGAGGAGTTCCACCACAACGGCCTGGGCATCCGCTGCGCCCAGATCGGCCGGGTGCCACGCGGCCTCGCCCACACCTGGGACCGCGAGCGGCTGTCGGCGGAGACCATCAGGCTGCTGCGCGAGCATGGCGACGCGGTGCGCAAGCACATGATCACCGACGTGCTGCCGGTGGAGGACGGGCCCGGGCTGCTCGCCGACCTTGCCGCCCGCCGCCGGCACGTCATCCAGGTGGTGTTCGCCTTCGCGCCGTGAGTCGCCCGTCTCCCGGTCAGCCGACGAGCTTGCGGACGCCCTTCATCCCGGCCCGGTCGACGGCTGCCTTCACCACACCGAACACCGCCCCCTGCAGCGCGGCGGCGGCCAGCACCTCACGGGTGCCGTAGTCGTCGGAGGTGGCGTCCGGCGCCTCGTCCTCGCCGGAGATCCGCTTCCACAGCTGCCCGAACACGACGCTGGCCAGCACGCCGCCGAGCACGCTGATGATCAGCCCGATCGGCTTGTAGGCGATCTTGGCCGCCTTGCCGCTCACCCCGACCTCCGGACCAGAACCCCGGCGACCAGCAGGCCGACCAGCACCACGACGCCGGCCAACGCAGCGGTCCGGCCGGAGCGCTCCCGCACCACGTCGGGGACCTTCTGGGCAACCAGATGGCCGGCCTCCTGGGCCTTCTGCTGGGCCAGCTGCGCCTTCTGCTGCGCCTGGTCCACGACCTGCGCCGCAGTCTCCTTGGCGCGGTCCGCCACCTCGCGCGCCTTGCCCTGCACCCTTGCCGGCACGTCGAGCCGGTCGACCAGCGCCTCCACGGTCTCGCCGAGCTCGGTGCGCAGCCGGCTGAGGTCGACGCGCAGCTCGTCGGCGCCGCGCTCGCCGTTCAATGCGCCACCGTGCGGCGCCGCCAGGGAACCGGATGCCACCGGACCCGTGGGGTCAGACTCGTATGTCGTCACCGTCGAACGCCCGCCTTGACCGCTTCCACGTCCTGCTTGATGCCGCTGATCGCCTGTTCCGGCAGCGGCGGCGTGCCCCGCTTGATCTGCGAGCGGCCGATCAGCGCCAGGGCCGCGATTGCTGCGGTGATGAACGCGGCGAGGCCGAAGAGCGCCAGTACCCCGGCTGCCCCGGCCAACCCGGCGCCCGCGCCGACACGCTTGCCCTTGTCCCGCAACTCGACCTTGGCCAGCTCCATTTCGCCTCGCAGCAATTCGCCGAGCTGCTCGGAGAGCCGGCGCACCAGCTGTCCGGTCGAGGCCTCCTTGAGATCCGGCCGTTCGAACATGGTCGTCATCTGAGTCATGCCTCTGCGATACCCGGAGTAGAGCGGTGCTACACCCCAGGTCAGGCGCCACTTTCGGGTCACAGCTGCCGGCGTGGGGGCCGGCGGAAGTTTGCATGATTCAGAGCGGGGAAACCTGTCCCACGGCGTCCAGCCGAGGCGCTCAAGATCGAGAGGAGCGCGACGTGGCCGATCAAGACGCACAGAAAGACCAAGACGCAGAGCTCGACAACGTCCACAAGCAGAACACCCGGGCGCAGCAGCCTGGTGGGGCGGCAGCTCGTGGGCCGCAGGCAGACAACCCTGCGGGTCGGTTCGAGCCGGACGCGCTCGTGCCCCCGTACGAGGGCCGTAACGACAAGACCGGCGCAGCGGCCGAGGCCGACCACAAGGCGTTCCGGGCCGACGAGTACGCGCCGCCGCCCGGCGAGGGCCGGGAGATCTCCGACGAGGAGCGCGACGGGATCAGCTCGACCGAAATGAACCCGAGCGGCCCGCACGGCGTCGGCAAGAGCTACGGCAAGAGTGGCGAAGAGCTGGCCAAGGACGACCCGAAGGACTGGGCCGAGACCGGCACGCACGGCAAGAGCGACCGTGCCTACGGCAAGCCCGGCGAGGCCGACCTGGACGACAGCGTCGGCGCGCAGAAGAACCGGGACCCGAACTCCCCGGTCATGCCCTCCGGCGACCAGGGCGGCTGATCGAACCACTCTCCACGCATAGCCCGATAGCCCCGGCGACTCCTGTCGTCGGGGCTATCGGTGTGTCCAGGGAGTTGGTGTGACGAGCCGTGTACCGGTTCGACCCCGCTGGGTACCCGAATTCCGTGCCAGACCAGCAGCCACGGCAGGACCGCGCCGACTACCAGGTGGGGTGCTCTACCGCAAGCGCCGTGGAGAGCCCGGCTGAAACCACGATCCAGAGGAGTCGACGGCGGGGCGGCCTCCGCGGAGGAGGCGGCCATGCACGTGATTGACCGAGACCCTGGGGACGACCCGCTCGCCTAGCCGTGGTGCGCAGCGGTCAGCGTTGGCCGTGGCGCTCGGCCTCCTCCTGGTGGGGCAGGCACATCTCGGCCTCCGGCCGGGCCTCCAAGCGGGCATCGTCGATCGGTTCCCCGTCGACACTGCATCGGCCGTAGGTGCCGTCCTCGATCCGCTGCAGGGCGTCCATGATCTGTTGCCGCTCCCGGGAGATGGTCTGCACCATGAGCTCGCGCTCCATCTCGTTCGCCAGGTCGCTGCCGTAGTCGGCAGGATGCTGGCTCACCGCGCCCTGGTCCGGCACCTGCTCGCCACCATCGCCGCGGGCCCAGCCCTCGCGCTCGTCCAGCTCGGCGAGCTGTTCGGTGAGCAGCTTCTTGGCGCGCTTGCGGTCCATCGGTCCTCCAGCGGTAGAGCAGCGATCTAGGTCAGCTATCTCGGTCCAGCAATCTAGGTCAGAGCCACCACATACCCCACCGGCGGACAAACCATGCGCAGGCGCTCACACCTCGCGGCGGGGCAGCGGCTTCACCGCGGGGCCTTCGAGCACCTCTCCGTCGACGTCGAACCTCGAACCGTGGCATGGGCAGTCCCAACTGCGCTCCGCGCTGTTGAACCGCAGCAGGCAGCCGAGGTGGGTGCAGCGCAGCGAGACGGCGTGTACGCCGCCCGCGTCGTCGCGGAACACCCCGGTCTTGTCCCGACGGCTGCCCACCACGCGCGCCTCACCGGGCGGCACCTCGGCCACCGAGCTCGCCTCGGCGCCCGAGAGGCGGTCGCCGACCATGTCCGCGGCCACCTTCGCGTTCAGGCGCGCCAGCTTCGGCAGCGACTTCGGCTCGAACCGGTTGGGCCGGAATGTCTCGGCCCACGGGTTCTCCCTGCCACCGATCTGGTCGTTGATGATCATCGCGGCGAAGGTGCCGCTGGTCAGGCCCCACTTCATGAAGCCTGATGCCACGTACAGCCGCGGCCATGGCGGGCCGTAGCGGCCGATCACCGGCAGCTTGTCGTAGCTGGACGGGTCCTGGGCGGACCACCGGTGGGTCACCTCCCGCACGCTCCAGTGTTCCCGTGCGAACTGCTCGAGCCGGGCGTAGCGCTCGGGCGTGGCGTCCGAGGCACCGACGGAGTGGCTCTCGCCCCCCACGATGAGCAGCTCGCCGTAGGAGCGGATGGATCGCGTCGGGCTGCCGGCGCTGATCGACATCCCGGCCGGCACATGACCGGCGACCCTGGCGGCGACGCAGTACGACCTGGTGGGCTCGAGGCGGGCGAAGAACAGCCCGCGATCCAGCAGCGGGTAGTGGGTCGCCACCACGACATGCGCCGCTCGGACCGTGGCGCCGCCTTCGGTGCGCACCCGGCTCGGCGAGCCGTGCGAGACGCCGACCACACGGGTGTGCTCGAAAACCGAGCTGCCGTCGCCGTGCACCGCGGCGGCGAGTCCGGTGGCGTAGCGGACGGGGTGGAACTCCAGCTGGTCGTCAAGGCGCACCGCGCCGGCGACGGGGTACGGCAGGTCGATCGACGTGGTCAGCTCGACCGGCAGGCCGGCCGAGCGCGCAGCTTCGGCCTCGCGCTGCACCGACGGCAGCTCCTTCGACGTCGCCGCGTAGGTGAACGCCGGACGACGGTTGAGTTCGCAGTCGATGCCGTGCTGCGCGACCAGGTCGGCGACCCGCCGGACCGCGGCGGCGCTGGCCTGCGCATAGGTGGCCGCGGCGTCCTCCCCGTGCTTGCCGCGGATCTTCGAGTACACCGTCGACTGCAGCGCGGTCACCTTGGCGGTCGTGCTCCCCGTGACACCGCCTCCGCACCGCCGCGCCTCCAGCACGGCCACCCGGGCCCCCTGCTGCTTGAGCAGCAGCGCCGTGGTGAGGCCGGTGATACCGCCACCGAGGACCGCCACGTCGACGTCGAGGTCGCTGGTGAGCTGGGGGTAGCCGTCCGCGGGAAGCGCGTCGAGCCAGAGCGAGCCGGTGGCAGTCGTGGTCGAGCGAGAGGGGTCATCCATGCCGGTCACATGCCCGCTGGCGAGTAGGCCTACGCATCCGGCGCCCTTGGTGTTGTCCAGCGACCTGCCGGGTACCCGTGAGGCAAGGTCAACGACAAGGTTGGAGGAGCCCGTCCATGCCGGCACGCGAGGAGCTACCGAGCACGCTGGAACGATCTGACGCCAAGGCGCAGCGGACCTGGATCAAGGCGCATGACTCGGCCGTGGAGACCTACGGCGAGGGCGAGCGGGCGCACCGCACGGCGTTCTCCGCGCTCAAGCACACCCACGAGAAGGTCGGCGACCACTGGGAGCCCAAGGAGAAGCCCGGGCCGTCGGACGAGCAGGCCGCGCGTGGCGCCGCCGAATCCAACCGCCCGACCGCAGGCGGTGTCGACGCGAACGCCAGTAAGAAGCACCTCGAGCAGGTGGCACGCCGGCTCGACATCCCCGGCCGCTCCAAGATGAATAAGAGCGAGCTGGTCGACGCAATCGGCAAGGCCAACGACCGGGAGACAGCGCGGGCTCGCCGTCAGTAGGCGGCAAGTAGACGTCAGGAGCGAAGCAGGCGGATCACCGCGGCTTCGACCGTCACCCGGACGAGGTCGTCGGACAGGTCCGTCAGGTCGGCAGGCGCCGAACCGTTGAGGCGTCGAAGGGCCGGCAGCACCGTACGACCCTGCTCGAACCGCTCGATCACCCTGGGGTCCACATAGGACGCCCGAGCCACGGCGGGCGTGTTGCCGAGGTGCTCGGCGACCTCGCGGATGGCGGCTGTCACCAACCTGGCCTGCCCGCGCGGCGTGTCCGGCACGCCGTCGGCCGCATGTGCGGCCAGTGCCGCGGCCGCGAGCACCGTCGCATTCCAGGTCCGCAGGTCCTTGCACGTGTAGCGGGGTCCGGCCAGCTCCCGTACCGCGTCGTTCAGGTCCGAGCTGCGCACGTCGCGCCAGCCGCGGCCGTCGCGGTAGGCGAGCAGCTCCTCTCCCCCGCCGCGGCGCCGCAGCAGCGAGTTGACCACCCGATGCACGGCCGGATCACGCAGCTGTACGGTGCGCTGAATACCGCCTTTCGCGGCGTAGCCGATCAAGATCGCACCGCGGCGCAGCCGGACGTGCTCGCGGCGCAGCGTCGCCAGACCGAAGGTGCCCTCGTCGTCGTCGCAGCTCGGCGCGTACTGCTCGCCGCCGGCCCGGAACACCCCGATGTCCATCATCCGCACGGCCGCCGCGAGCACTCGGCGCGGTCCGAGCCCCGGCTCACCCAGCCGCAGCGCGACCTCGCGCCGAACCCTGGGCAGCCGCCGCCCCAGGGTGAGCACCCGCTGATGCTTCTCGGCGTCCCGAGCCCGCCGCCAGTCGTCGTGATAACGGTACTGGCGCCGGCCGGCGTCGTCGGTGCCCAGCGCCTGGATGTGCCCGTCATCGAGCGGGCAGATCCACACGTCCTGCCAGGCCGGCGGGATCGCCAGCGCACGGATCCTGGCCAGCGCCTCGGGGTCGGTGACCGGGCAGTCGCGCTCGTCCTGGTAGCTGAACCCGCGCCCACGGCGGCGGCGGGTCCACCCGGGAGCGGCCGGGTCGACCCGGGTCAGGTCGTCGACCTCCACGACGACGACTTCGGCAGGCGATGAACCGGCGGTAGGCACCCGGCCTAGTACCCGCACCACGGTCCTCCCTAACCCTGCATGTGTGGGGAGTAGCCCACTCGATCATTGGGTAAAGCGGCGGTATGGCTCGCCGCTCCCCCTCGTGTTTGCCAGCGCGATAGCCAGCGTGCTGTGGTGGCCAGGCGCAACCTTGATCGCGAAGCCACCGAGGAGACGACGGCCGGGGCGTACCTGTGGAGACCCGCAAGCGCCAGGTCGACGCCGCGGCGGAGCGGTTGGTCGGTCTCGGCGATATGCGGCTCGGGGCGTCGGAGGAGCTCGCCGAACCGCGACTTCGTAGGGATGCAGGACCCGGAGGGGAACGAGTTCTGCCTGCGTTGACGCGAACTCTAGGCCGGGTGGCCGGGCTTCATCGTCTTGACCTGCTGGAACCCGAGCTGGTGCAGCGGCCCGTCGACGTGGCCGACGATGGGCTCCAGCACGTGGCCGACGTGGTCGCCGAGCGGCAGGCGCTCCAGCACCCGACCGACGAACCACGCCCTGGTCTCGGTGAGCACCGGTGCTCCGTGCTCGTCCTGCCACGCCGTTGCCGCGAACTTGTCGACGTCGTCGCCGGTCCGCTCGCCGAAGAGCAGGGACAGCTCGTAGTCGCTCTCGTCGAGGAAGTGCACGGCGAGGTGCTCCGTGCGGGCCGACACCCTGCAGGTGTGGTTGCTCGTCGACACGCACACGAGATACCGCAGCGGGTCGATGCTGCACTGGACGTGGAAGCCGACGAGGCAGCCGCTGCGCTCGCCATCGGCTGCTGCCGTGACGATGATCATCGGGTAGTCGAGCTGGCCGGCCACCTCGTGGAAGAACTCGGGCTCCGCCATCGCTCAGCCCGCAGGTCGGTCAACTGAGGCCGACGTGCTCCGCGTCAGCAGATAGCCGAACACGGCGGCGGGCACGAACATCAGCAGCCCGTAGATCGCCGCCGGGATGGCCATCTCCTCGTTGTTCAACAGCGCCGGGCTCAGCGCGATCGTGATCGCCAGTACGGCGTTGTGGATACCGATCTCCATCGCGCTGGCGATCGCCTGCGGCCGGTCGATCCTGGCCAGCCGCGGCACGTAGTAACCGATCAGCAAGCTGATCACGCTCAACAACAACGCGACCGGGACGACGGCCAGCCCGTCGAACACGATGTCCGCGTTCGCCACGAAGGCTGCGGCGATGGCGAGCACCAGCACTATCACCGATGCGATCTTCACCGGCCGGCTCATCCGCTCCGCGAACTCGGGGGCGAGACGCCGGATGAGCATGCCGATCGCCACCGGTACCAGCACGATCGCGAATACCTGGAGCACCTTGTCGAGCTGCAGGCCGATCGCGCCGCCGCCGACGAAGTAGCCGAGTGCCAGGTTCACCACGATGGGCAGGGTGATCACCGCGAGCACGGAGTTGATAGCGGTCAGCGTGACGTTCAACGCCACGTCGCCGCGGAACAGGTGGCTGAACAGGTTCGCCGTCGTCCCGCCCGGCGAGGCGGCCAGCAACATCATCCCGACCGCGAGGCCCGGAACCAGGCCGAAGGCCTGCACCAGCAGGAAACAGATCACCGGGAGCACCACCACCTGGCAGGCCAGCGCGATTAGCACGGCCTTCGGGTAGGTCAGCACCCTGGCGAAGTCGGCGACGGTCAGCGAGAGCCCGAGCCCCAGCATGACGACGCCCAGTGCGACCGGAAGCAGCACGGTGGCGAGGAAGTTGGCCATGACTGCACCTCATCGGGCAACGGCGGACGGACCGGCAGCGTGACGCAGCACCGATCTTGCGTCAAGCGGCGTCGGCGCAGCGCCAACCCTCGCCACGGGGCGGGGTTAGCCCCGTACCCGCCGGTTCCTGTGATCGCGACAGTGAAGCAGACCAAACGCGACGCTGGCCGCGCCGGTGACGACCGCCGTGGTGTGGTCCATCGGCGCATATGTACTGCCGACCGGCCCAAGGGTTAACCCTGGTCGGTCGTGCAGGTTCACCTGCTGGCCCTTGCGGAGGTAACGGCGAACCATCAACCTCGACGCAGGACAGCGGAGGCAGTCATCGTGGATGAGACCCAGGTAGCCGAGCAGCAGGCCGCCGCACCGTGGGGCTCGCGAATCCGAGTCGTTGCCGCTGTGCTGGTTCACCGGCTGCCGTTCACCACGAGCGTCCTGCTGGTGATGCTGGCGCTCGGGTCCGCGACCGGCACCCTGTGGAACGCGCTGATGGAACGCGACTGGTTCCGCTCGGTGGCCTACGGCTTGCCGTCGCTGGCCGAGGGTCGCTGGTGGACCCCGGTGACCGGATCGTTCTTCGCGCTGTCCCCCGCCTTCTACGTTCCGGTCCTGATCTCGTTCACCCTGTTCGTCGGGTTCGCCGAATGGCGGATGGGTACCCGACGCGCCGCGCTGACCTCCGTGCTCGGCCAGTTCGTCGGGGTGCTGGGAGCGGCCCTGACGCTGTTCGTCTTCCAGGACAGCGGCTGGCCATGGGCGGCGGAGCTTGCTCCGAGCCTGGACGCCGGCTTCTCGGCGGGCGCGCTTGCCTGCGCCGCGGCGGCCACCGCCACGATGCGCCCGCCCTGGCGGTTACGCGTCCAGGCCGGGCTGTGCGTCTACGTGCTCGTGTCCTTCCTGTTCATGGGCTCGCTCGCGGACCTGGAGCACCTCTGGGCCGTCGCGTTCGCGCTGCCGCTCGGCACCCGCCTGGCGGGGCCCCCCGCCATCCGCCGCACTCGCAGCCTCGCGGCCGCCGGCCGCCGGGAGTGGCGGCTGCTCGCCGCCATCGGGCTGACGC
>JACDBJ010000533.1 GCA_013695005.1 Pseudonocardiales bacterium | reverse complement strand
GCGCGAGCCGCCGCGGCTCGAACAATGCGGTCAGCAGGCGCACGCCGGGCCGTGCTGGTGGGCGAACGTCCGCTCCAGCTCGGCGGGCGCGAACTCCGCGCGGCGCACCCCGAGCGGGTCGAGGTGCCGCACCGCCGCCAGCTCCGAGCCGCTCGGCTCGTGCAGCAGGCTGCGGTCAAGGGCTACCCGCAGCTCGAACCCGGTGGACTTCTCGACGTCCTCTGCCTGCACGTCGGGGAACAGCGCACGCAGCCGGGCGTGGCCGTCGGCCTCGAAGTCGAACAGGCCCAGCTCGGTCAGCATCCAGTCCGGCCCGCGGCCGGTGTAGCCCAGCTCGGCCCGGGTGCCCTCGCGCGAGCGGTGGCCAAGATCGGTGAGGAAGTCGACGTCTTGCACGAGCGTGCGTCCCGAGCGGTGTCGGGTGGTCCACAGCGTCAGCGTCCGGATCGTGGCCGAGATGTTGCAGCCGCCGCCACCGCCGCCGAGCTTGACCTTCGGCTTGGTCGGGTCGCCGATCGCGGTGACGTTCGTGTTGCCGTAGGCGTCGATCTGCCCGCCGGACAGGAACATCCGGTCGACGGCTCCGCGGGCCGCGGCGTCGAAGAACTCCTCGAAGCGCATCCGGTAGGTGGCGTCCTGGTGCAGCGCCAGGTCGTTGCTGGTGGGAGGCACGAAGACCGGGTCGGGGTTCACCGCGTACGTGGCGCCCTCGATCAGCATCATCTCCCTGGCGTGGGTCTGGCGTGCGACGTGCATCGCCACCTGCGCGCACGGGCTGCCGAAGCCGTGGAAGACGACCTCGCGGTCGCGGATCGTGCGCGCCAGCGCGACGACGAACCACTCGTCCAGCGTCCAGCTCTCGCTCGGCGCACTCGCCCGCGTCACCGGAACAGCTCCTTCCAGGCGTCGGTGGACTCCGACCAGCTCGACAGCCGCTCTGCGTCGATCTCCTTGCGGTAGAGCTCCTCACCTGCCCGCACGAAGCGCTTCAGGTAGTCCGCCAGCTCGGCGCCGCCCTTCGTGGCCGCCGCGATGTAGGTGGCGAGGTGGGGCCGGTCGTAGGCGTAGCCGGGGTAGCAGGAGGACGGGTGCGCGCCGAACGGCACTTCGGTGACGGCCGCGACGCTGTGTGCGGGGATCACGACGCCGGCATCGGCGACCTCCGCGGTGCCCGCCAACCGGTCGACGGTGGCCACGACCATCCGCGACGCCGCAGCGAAGCGCTCGTCCAGCACGTAGGGCTGGTCGAGGTGCAGGTTGCCGTGCCGGTCGCCGAGCGGGGCGTGGATCAGCGCCACGTCGGGGGACAGCGGCGGCACCGCGACGAGCTCCTCGCCGGTGAACGGGCAGGTCACCGCGCCGTACTCCGGGTGCAGCCGTCGGATGTCGGTGCCCTTGACGCCGCGGACCGGCAGGAACGGCACCCCCGCCTCGGCGGCGCGCAGCTGGGTCAGGATCGTCACGCAGCAGCTCTCGCGCGCCTCGATGTCGCCGTGCTCCGCGGCCCGCCGGAACGCGGGTGCCAGCCCGAGGTCCTGCTCGAAGCCGACGTAGCTCTCCTCGCACACCTTCACCGCACCGGCCGCGATCAGCAGGTCGACGTCGATGCTGTGCGCCGAGCCGACGAGGTGCAGGTCGCGGCGTCCCTGCCGGATCAGCTCGCGGACCAGCGCCATCGGCAGCCGTGCGCACAACCCGCCGCCGAGCGCCACCTGCGCGCCGTCGTGCACGAGCGCCACCGCGTCGGCCAGCGACGTGCGCTTGTCCGGCGCGAGG
Source organism: Pseudonocardiales bacterium (assembly GCA_013695005.1). Lineage (GTDB taxonomy): Bacteria > Actinomycetota > Actinomycetes > Mycobacteriales > Pseudonocardiaceae > Pseudonocardia. The sequence goes on along the minus strand of JACDBJ010000533.1, from coordinate 4,343 downwards.
TGAAAGCCGCTCACTGTGACGTCCTCATTGGGCGGTCATCCCGCCGTCCGGGGTGATCACCGACCCGGTCATGAACGACGACTCGTCGCTGGCCAGGAACAGCGCGACGTTGGCGATCTCCTCCGGGGTGCCCAGCCGGCCGATCGGGTACTTGACCACGGTCTTCGCGAGCCCGGCCTCCAGGTCGCCGTCGCCGCGGGCGCGCAGCATCGGCTCCATCAGCGGGGTGTAGACCGTGCCCGGGCAGATGACGTTCACCCGCACCCGCGGCGCGAGGTCCACGGCCATCGAACGCGTCAGCGCAACGACGGCGCCCTTCGCGGCGCAGTAGGCGGCGAAGTTGGGGACGCCGACCAGCGCGGCGACCGATCCCTGGTTGATGATCGAGCCAGACTCCATGTGCGGCAGCGCCGCTCGCGAGCACAAGAACGTGCCCTTGGCGTTCACCGACATGGCCAGGTCCCAGTCATCCTCCTCGGCGACGGCCACCGAGCCTTTGCTGCCGATGCCGGCGTTGTTGTAGAGCACGTCGATTCGGCCGAACTCCGCGGCCGCCCGCGCCACGGCGTCCTGCACCTGTGCGGCGTCGGTGACGTTCGCGGTCAGCGGGATCGCCCTGCCGTCGGCCTTGCCGATCAAGGCGGCGGTCTCCGCCGCGGCCTCCTCGCGCAGGTCGAGCACCGCAACAGCCGCGCCCTGCGCCGCGAACTGCAGCGCCGCCGCCTGGCCGATCCCCGACCCCCCGCCGGTGATCAGCGCGACCTTCCCGTCAAGTCTCATAGCGCAATCCATCCTCCGTCGACGACGAGTGCGTGGCCGGTCATGTAGGGCATCCGACCCGAGGCGAGGACCGCGATCGCGTCCGCGATGTCGTCGGGCTGGGCGACCCGATCCATCGGGATGCGGGACTCGACCTCCTTGCGCAGCTCGGGGACGTCGAGCCGCCACTGAGTCAGCGGGGTCTCGGTGAAACCTGGGCAGACGGCGTTGCTGCGGATCCCGAAGTGCGCGTAGTCGACGGCCATCGACTTCGCCAGCATCAGCGCGGCGCCCTTCGATGCGTTGTAGGCGGCCCGGCCGGGAAACACGATCATGGCGGCCACCGAGGCGACCGTGATGATGTGCCCGCTGCCCTGCTTGATCATCGCCGGGAGCGCCGCGCGCGAGCACAGGAACGCGCCCCGGCTGTTCACGGCCTGTACCCGGTCGAAGTCCTCGACCGAGGTGGTGTGCACCAGCGTGGCGTTCGGCCCGCCGCTGATCCCGGCGTTGTTCACGAGCACGTCGATCCGGCCGAAGGTGTCCAGCACTGCGGCGAAGGCCCGCTCGACGTCCTCGGGCTCCGAGACGTCCGCGGTGATGCCGAGGCCATCGGGGCCGGCGGTCTGCTTCGCGGTGTCGCCGTCCAGGTCGAGCACGGCGAGGCTCATCCCCTCGGCGAGCAGCTTCGCGCAGGTCGCGAGGCCGATGCCGGAGGAACCGCCGGTCACCACCGCAACGGGTGCGTTCATCGGGCCACCTCCAGGTTCGCGATGGCGGCCTGCGCCGCGACGGTCAGCGGGTCGTACACAGGGGAGTAGGGAGGCGCGTAGGACAGGTCGAACGAATGCAGGTCGGCGACGCCCATGCCGCTGTACAGGGCGGCCGCGACGACGTCGACCCGCTTCGCCGCGCCCTCACGCGCCACGAGCTGGGCGCCGAGCAGCCGCCCGTGCGCCTCGTGCACCAGGCGGACATGCACCGGCTCGACGCCGGGGTAGTACTTCGCCCGCGAGCGGCTGACCACGTCGGTGGCCCGGGCGTCGAGGCCGGCCGCCTGCGCCTCGGCCAGCGTCAGCCCGGTCCTGGCGACCTCCAGCTCGAAGACCTTGATCACGGCCGTGCCGACGATGCCGGCGAACGACGCGTCACCGCCCGCGGCCACCGTTCCGGCCACCCGGCCTGCCTTGTTCGCGGCAGGACCGAGCGGCACGAACGCCGGCGCGTCGAGCACCCGGTGGTACGCGGCGACGCAGTCACCCGCCGCCCACACGTCGGGCAGGCTGGTCCGCATTCTGTCGTCGACGAGCAGGGCGCCACCGGGCCCGGTCTCGGCGCCTGCCGTGGCGGCGATCGTGGCCGCCGGGCGGACCCCGGCGCTGAGCACGACGATGTCCGGGGCCAGATCGGGCTCGGCGAGTGCCTTCTTGACGTCGGTGCCCAGCCGGAGGTCGACGTGCTCGCGGACGTGCTTCTCCACGAGCTCGGCGACCGGGGCGTCGAAGTTCGCCAGCACCCGGTCCAGCATCTCGACCACGGTCACCGCGCAGCCGCGCGCCGCGAACGACTCGGCCATCTCCAGGCCGATGTAGCCCGCGCCGACGATCAGCGCCCGACCCACCCGGCCGGCGTCGAGCAGGGAGCGCAGCGATATCGCGTCCTCGAGCGTGCGGATGGTGAACACCCGGTCCGCGGGCACCCCGGGAAGCGGGAAGACGGTCGGCACGCCGCCGGTGGTCACGATCAGCGCGGAGTACCCGAGCCGGTGCGTGCGGCCGTCCTGGGTGTACTGCACGGTGCGGCGGTCCGGGTCCAGCTCCACGGCTGTCGCACGCAGGCGGAGATCGAGCCGGCGGTGCTCGCGGAAGTACGTCGCGGGGTAGGCCACCAGGTCCTCGGCGCGCTCGACCAGCCCGGCGAGGTAGTACGGGATGCCGCACAGGCCGTAGGCCGCGTACCCGCTGGACTCGAGGACGACGATCTCCAGGCCGGGGTCGACCCGGCGGGCCGCCGACGCCGCGGACATGCCGGCAGCGCCGCCGCCGACCACCACGAGCCTGTTGGGCATTGCCCAACGCTAAGCGACGTCGAGTGCCGCGGTGAATGTCCGCAGCCGACAAAGCCTGGGGGATGGTTCGTGGCCCGGGGATAAGGTTCGGGGCTCCCACCTGGCCGTACTGTCTGTCATGGTGGACAACAGTGGAGAGTCCGCAGCAGCGTGAGCCGCCAGACCGCCAGCCGGAGTACCCCATGATCCCGAGCCCGTCCATGATCCCGGAGCCCCGGCCCAACACCCGCGCCCATCCTTACCGCGGCATGTCGATGCAGGAGGTCGACATCCCGCTGACCGAGGACGCGATCCTCGGCTACCTGGACGGCCGGGAGGTCTACCGCCGCACCGACTTCCTCGCCCTGCGCGGGCGCGAGGGCATCACGATGGTCGAGGTCCGCAAGGCCAGCACCGAGCCGCTGTTCTCGCCGGTCGTAGACGCCCGGCTGATGTCCGGCCCGGAGGACACGGCCTGGGTCGAGGACCCGAAGGTCGACGTCGGCAACGCCACCGCGCTGGCCCGGGTCGCGGTGCCCGGAGCGCTGGCCACCGTCGTGCTGGGGCGCTTCGAGCACGTCAACTTCATCTACCGGCCGCAGCCCATCGCGGTGCGGGTGACCGAAGTGGTTCCGCCGGAGCCGGCGAAGCTGTTCGCGCAGGCCACCCAGGCCGTCGAGTTCGACGAGGACCTACCGCCGGTCGACCTGCAGCTCGACGTGGTGTCGGTCGAGGACATCGCCGCGGCCCACCCCTCGGCGGAGTACCTGCTGCCGTGCCGAGGCTCCGGGGCCGACCTCGGCGAGGGTTCCGGCGTCGCCTACCTCGACACCCGACCCGCCGACCGCAAGGACTGGCTGCTGATCGGCTGCGAGCGCTCGCTGCAGTTCCACCGGCACTTCTACGGCGACGAGCCGGAGCGGGTCGACCTCTGCCCGCGGGCGAGGGTGCTGGCCGGCGCCGCCGGCGATGCCGGCAATGGGAACAGTGAGGACCGCACGCTGACCAAGTGTTGCCTGATGGAGCGGGGTCTCGAGGTCACCGACCACACCGCGGTCGTCCCGTGGGGCGCGAACCTGGACGAGGTGCGTGAAGGGCTCCGAAAGCTGCTGCTGTGAGTGCGCACCTCTCGGACTCGACGATCTACGGCCATCTCTGGACCACGCCGGAGCTGCACGTTCTCTTCGACGACCGCGGCCGGACCCAGTCGTGGCTGGACATCCTCGCCGCGCTGGCGCACGCGCAGGCCGACGTCGGCCTGGTGCCCGCAGCGGCGGCGAAGACCATCGAGTCCCACGCCAACGTCGAGCTGCTCGACCTCGACGAGATCGGCGCCGGCAACCGGGCGACGGGGCACTCGACGGCCGGCCTGATCAAGTCCCTTCGCGCGCTGCTGCCCGAGTCGGCGCGGGAGTGGGTCTACCACGGCGCCACCGTCCAGGACGTCAGCGACACCTGGTTCGGGCTGGTCATGCGCTCGGTCGCCGACGTCGTCGACCGCGACCTGGCCCGCTGCGCCGCCGCGGCGGTCGCGCTG
>JACDBJ010000531.1 GCA_013695005.1 Pseudonocardiales bacterium | reverse complement strand
GTTCTTGTGCACGTAGTCGCGCAGCCCGGTGACCAGCGCGCCCCAGACCTCCGCCTCGTCGGGCAGCGGCTCGGCCATGGCGGGCACCGCGCCCGGCGCACGCTCGCGCCCGACGCCGTCGCCATCGGCGTCGAGGTCGATCCGGCGCAGCTCGAAACCGGGCACGGTCTCGCGGCTGCCCTGGCGCTGCCACGCACCCCCGGGCAGGTCGAGCTCGGCGCAGAGCAGGTGCTCGACGAACTGCGGTGCCCTGGCCAGCAGCTCACCGCGGGCGTCCACCACCATCGAGTCGCCGTCGAAGACCAGCTCGTCCTGCGCGCCGACCAGGTTGACGTAGGCCATCGGGGCGCCGGCCTCGCGGGCCCGGCGGGCCACCAGGGCGCCGCGGGTGTCGTCCTTGGCCCGCTCGTAGGGCGAGCCGTTGAGGCACAGCAGAAGGTCGACGCCCGCCTCGCCGAGCGCGGCGACCGGACCGCCGTCCTGCCAGATGTCCTCGCAGATCACCACGCCGAGGTCCAGTCCGCCCAGCCGTACCACCGGCAGCGTGTTGCCGGGGCGGAAGTAGCGAAACTCGTCGAACACCCCGTAGTTGGGCAGGTAGTGCTTGAAGTAGCGCCCGACCACAGCGCCTCGGTGGATCAACGCGGCGGCGTTGCGCGGGCCTGCCTCGTCGGCGTCGAGGTAGCCCACGACCACCAGCCGCTCGGCGCAGCCGGCCTCGACCAGCCGTGCCGGCAGCGCGTCCAGCTCGCGCCGAGACGCCTGCTGGAACGACTCGCGCAGCGCGAGGTCCTCCACCGGGTAGCCGGTGAGCAGCATCTCCGGCAGCAGCACGACGTCGGCCCCTGACTCCGCCGCGCGTTGGCACCACCGCACCGCAAGGGCGGCATTTCCGGGCAGGTCGCCCACGCAGGCGTTGACCTGAGCCAGTGCGATGCGCAGTGCGGGCATGGTCCCATCATCGCTTAACACCGCTGCTGGCATGCTGATCGGCCGTGAGCCCGCGCCGGATGATCGTCCTGCTTACCGCCCTGCTGGTGGTGGTGCTCACGGCCGCGTCGTGCACCACCGCACCGAGCGCGCCCCAAGGCACCGCGGTCGGGGCGGTGCCCTCGCCGGAGCTGCAGCGTTTCTACGCGCAACAGCTGTCCTGGGGCGGCTGCGAGCCGTTCGCGGTGGTCGCCACCGACCGCAGGGCGTTTGCCAACAAGGCGTTCGACTGCGCCTACCTCGACGTGCCGCTGGACTACGGCGATGTCGAGGACCGCACGATTCAGCTCGCCGTGCTGCGGCAGAAGGCCAAGACCTCCTCGATGCGGATCGGCTCCTTGGTGTTCAACCCGGGTGGCCCGGGCGTGTCCGGCACCAGCTCCCTGCCCTCGCTGGCCAACGCCATCGGCGACGGTCAGCTCGCCCAGCGCTTCGATCTCGTCGGTTTCGACCCGCGCGGGGTCGGCAGCAGCAAGCCGGCCATCAGGTGCCTGACGCCCGCCGAGCACGACGCGCAACGCCTCGACCTCGATGTCGACACCTCGCCGCCCGGCGTCGAGCAGACCGAGAAGGAGAACCGCGAGTACGCCGAGCGGTGCGCGGCGCGTACCGGTCCCGAGGTGCTCGCGGCGGTGGGGACCCGCGAGGTTGCCAAGGACCTCGACATCCTGCGCGCGGCGCTGGGCGAGCCGAAGCTCAGCTACGTCGGCTACTCCTACGGCACCCGGATCGGGTACACCTACGCCGAGATGTTCGGCGCGAACGTCCGCGCGATGGTGCTTGACGGCGCGCTGGACCCGAACCAGAGCGTGGTGGACCGGCTGGTGGCGCAGTCGCGGGGCTTCCAGGGCGCGTTCGACGCCTTCGCCCGCTGGTGTGCGCAGCGCCCGTGCCCGCTCGGCCAGAACCCGGCCACGGCGCCGGCGGCATACCAGGCGCTGGTCCGGCCGTTGATCGACAAGCCGGCCCGCTCGGCGGACGGCCGGCAGCTGTCCTACCCGGATGCGATCACCGGCACCGTGCAGGCGCTGTACAGCCAGCAGCTCTGGGACACGCTGCTCGTGGCCATCACCAACCTGGCGGGAGGCGACGGTTCGCTGCTGCTGCGGCTGGGCGACTTCTACGAGGGCCGGGCCGCCGACGGCAGCTACGCGAACACGCTGGAGGCGTTCACCGCCATCGGCTGCGTCGACGACCCGCCGATCACCGACCCGGCGCAGCTGCTCGAGGCCGACAAGCGTTCGCGTGAGGTTGCGCCGTTCCGCGACGACGGTCGGGCGCCGGCCGCCATCCGCGACCCGTGCGCGTTCTGGCCGGTGCCGCCGACCGGGCAGGCGCACCAGCCGACGGTGACGGGGCTGCCGCAGATCCTGGTCATCTCGGTGACCGGCGACCCGGCGACCCCGTACCAGGCCGGCGTGCAGCTCGCCTCCGCGATCGGTGCGCGGCTGCTCACCGTGGAGGGCAACCAGCACACGGTCGCCCTGCAGGGCAAGAAGTGCGTGGACGACATTGTGACCAACTACGTGGTGAACCTGGCGCTGCCGGTGAGCAACACCACGTGCCGCAGCGAGTGACAAACCACCTCTGTGATCAGCCCCGAAACACCCCCGTAACGCGGTGTTCCTAGGCTCGGCAGCTATGGACCGCCAGCAAGAGTTCGTGCTGCGCACGTTGGAGGAACGCGACATCCGGTATGTCCGGCTGTGGTTCACCGATGTGCTCGGTTACCTGAAGTCCGTCGCGGTCGCTCCCGCTGAGCTCGAGGGTGCCTTCGCGGACGGAATCGGCTTCGACGGCTCGGCCATCGAGGGCTTCGCGCGCGTCTACGAGTCCGACATGGTCGCCAAGCCGGACCCGTCGACGTTCCAGGTGCTGCCCTGGGAGAACGCCAGCGGCGCGCACTACTCGGCGCGGATGTTCTGCGACATCGCGATGCCCGACGGCTCGCCGTCGTGGGCCGACCCGCGGCACGTGCTGCGCCGGGCCCTGTCGCGTGCCGCGGAGGCCGGCTTCACCTGCTACGTCCACCCCGAGATCGAGTTCTACCTGCTGCGTGACGTACCGACCGACGGCACCCCGCCGACTCCCGCGGATCAGGGCGGCTTCTTCGACCAGGCCAGTCACGACACGGCACCGCACTTCCGGCGCGACGCCATCGAGGCGTTGGAGTCGATGGGCATCTCGGTGGAGTTCAGCCATCACGAGGGCGGGCCGGGTCAGCAGGAGATCGACCTGCGCTACGCCGACGCGTTGACGATGGCCGACAACATCATGACCTTCCGGTACCTGGTGAAGGAGGTCGCGATGATGCAGGACGTCCGCGCCTCCTTCATGCCCAAGCCGTTCTCCGAGCACCCGGGTTCGGCGATGCACACGCACTTCAGCCTCTTCGAGGGTGACCGCAACGCCTTCCACGACCCGACCGACCCGTTCGAGCTCTCCGAGACCGGGAAGGCGTTCCTGGCCGGCGTGCTGCGCCACGCTCCGGAGATCACCGCCATCACCAACCAGTGGGTGAACTCTTACAAGCGCCTCGTCGTCGGCGGTGAGGCCCCGACGGCAGTGTGCTGGGGGCACGCCAACCGCTCGGCATTGGTGCGGGTGCCGATGCACTCGCCCGGCCGGCCGTCCTCGCGCCGGGTGGAGATCCGCTCGTTGGACAGCGCGTGCAACCCCTACCTCGCCTTCGCGGTGATCCTCGGCGCCGGGCTCACCGGCGTGCAGAAGGGCTACGAGCTGCCCGAGCCCACCGGGGACGACGTGTGGTCGCTGACCGAGATCGAGCGCCGGGCGATGGGGTTCGAGACGCTTCCGCAGAACCTCAACGAGGCGCTCGTGGCGATGGAGCGCTCCGAGCTGATCGCCGAGATCCTCGGCGAGCACGTGTTCGACTTCTTCCTGCGCAACAAGCGCACGGAGTGGGACGCCTACCGGCGTCACATCACCCCGTTCGAGCTGAGGACCTACCTGCCCGCGCTCTGAGCCGCCGCTCGCTGAGCTACCGCGTGCGGGGGGCGGTGGTCTGCGTCCACTGCGTGCCGTCCCACCAGCGCAGCTGATGTGGCGAGCTGCTGTCGGGATACCAGC
>JACDBJ010000507.1 GCA_013695005.1 Pseudonocardiales bacterium | reverse complement strand
GGCTACGACGACTTCGTCGGCAAGCTGGTGGCCGACGCCGGCTCAAACGCCAAGCTGATCGACGTCGCCGAGCTCCCCGGGCTCAAGCCCGCTGCCAGCGGAGGCGAGTTCAACGAGCACGTCTGGTACTCCCTGCCGACCGTGCGTAAGCTCGCCACGACGCTGGCCACCGACCTCGGCGCTGCCGACCCGTCGGGCGCCGCGACCTACACGGCCAACGCAGCCGCGTTCACCGGCAAGCTGGACGCGCCGCAGGCCAAGGTCGACGCGATCAAGGCCAAGCACGGGGGGAAGCGGGTCGCGATCACCGAGCCGGTGCCGCTCTACCTGCTGGAGGCCGCGGGACTGCAGAACGCCACCCCCGAGGCGTTCGCCGAGGCCGTCGAGCAGGACACCGATCCGCCGGCCGCGGTGCTGGACGAGACGCTGCAGCTGTTCACCGGGGCCGACAAGGTGCGAGCGCTGGTCGCCAACGCGCAGACCGAGAACGCCTCCACCAAGCAGGTCGAGCAGGCCGCGACCGCGGGCGGGGTGGCGATCGTCCGCATGACCGAGACGATGCCGGCCGGCGTGAACGACTACGTCGAGTGGATGCAGCGGCAGGTCGATGAGCTGTCTGCGGCGCTGGATCGCCCATGATGACAGTCGTGCGCTCACCCCAGGCCGCCACCGACGCGGCCTCGACACACTCTGTGGTGTCGGTTCGCGGCGCCCGGATGGCGTTCGGGGAGCGGGTCCTGTGGGACGCGCTGGATCTGGAGATCGTCCCCGGCGAGTTCATCGCGGTGCTCGGCCCGAACGGGTCAGGCAAGACGACGCTGCTGCAGGTGCTGCTGGGCCTGCGGCACCTGACCGCCGGCGAGGTCCTCGTGGACGGTCGCCCGCCGGGGCGTGGCAGCGACCGGATCGGCTACATCCCCCAGCAGAGCACGCTCGAGGCAGACCTTCCGCTGCGCGCCCGCGATCTGGTCGGCCTCGGCCTGGACGGCCATCGGCTGGGGCTCGGCCCGCTCGGGCCGGGGGCCAGGCGCGTTCGGCGGCGGCGGATAGACGCGGCCATGGCGGAGGTCGGCGCCACCGGGTATGCCGACGCGCCGCTCGCTCGGCTGTCCGGCGGTGAGCAGCAGCGGCTACGCGTGGCGCAGGCGCTGGTCGGCGAGCCGAGCGTCCTGTTGTGCGACGAGCCGCTGCTGTCGCTAGACCTCGCCAGCCAGCGCACGGTCGCAATGCTGATCGAGATCCGCAGGCGCACCGCAGGCACGCCGGTCGTGTTCGTCACCCACGAGATCAACCCGGTGCTGCCGCTGGTCGACCGGGTGCTGTACCTGGTCGACGGGCAGTTCCGGATCGGGCCGGTCGAGGAAGTGATGACCACCGAGGTGCTCTCCGAGCTGTACGGCACGCGCGTCGACGTCCTTCGGGTCCGCGACCGGCTCGTCGTGGTCGGCGCCGAAGAAGTCCCACACCACGTCCACGGCCCGGACGAATGACGCGGCGATGAACGACATCTTCGACCGGCTGGTCAGCTTCGACGGCACCGGCGAACTGCTGACGCTGCCGTTCGTGCAGCGGGCGCTGATAGCGGCCGCCGTGCTCGGGCTGGTGGCCGGGCTGCTCGCGCCGCTCGTCGTCGCCCGCGGGATGGCGTTCGCCGTACACGGCACGTCGGAGCTGGCGTTCACCGGCGGCGCGGCGGCCTTGGTGCTCGGCATCGAGGTCGGCCTCGGCGCAGTGCTGGGCTCGGTCCTGGCCGCGCTGGTGTTCGGGCTGCTCGGGCTGCGGCAGCGCGAGCGCGACTCGGTGATCGGCGTGGTGCTCGCGTTCGGCCTTGGGCTGGGCGTGCTGCTGCTGGCGCTCTACGACGGGCGGGCGTCGAACAAGTTCGGCCTGCTCACGGGCTCCATCGTGTCGGTCGACTCCACCAACCTCTGGGTGCTCGCCGCCTGTGCGACGGTCGTGGTGGGCACCCTGGTGGTCTGGTACCGGCCGCTGCTGTTCGCCAGCACCGACCCAGGTGTGGCCGCCGCCCGCGGGGTGCCGGTGCGCCTGCTGTCCCCGCTGTTCGCGGTGCTCATCGGGCTGACCACGGCGCTGGCCGTCCCGGCGGTCGGGGCGGTCCTCGTGCTGGCGGTGATGATCACCCCGGGTGCGGCGGCGGCCCGGGTGAGCGCCAGCCCGTTGGCCGGCACGGTGATCGCGGTTGTGGTCGCCGAAGTGGCCCTGCTGGGCGGCACCGTGCTGTCCCTCGGTCCAGGGCTGCCGATCTCCGGCTACGTCGCCGCGATCGTCTTCCTCTGCTACCTGGTCTGCCGCTTGATCGGTCGGGTCCGCGCCGGGTGAGCAGCGGTCATTGCGGCAACGAGATGGGGGCAGGTGCTGCGTCTGTTCGCGCAGCGCAGCCAGCGAGGTCGCAAGATTCCTGACCTCCTGGTGGCTGCGGCAGCCGAGGCCCTCGACTTGGCCGTTCTGCACTACGACGGCGACTTCGACCTTATTGCTTCGGTCACGGGCCAGCGCTGCACGTGGGTCGTGCCCGGCGGCAGCGCGGACTAGCTCCTGCGCGCCGGCGGTCATCCGCGGGCGGGCACCTCGTAGACGGCGTACGGCCGGCGGATCACCGCGTGGGCCACGTTGCGCACCTCGACACCGCCTGGGGTCGTGCCGCACTCCGTCCCCAGATGCGCGTGCCCATGGACGGCGAGGTCGGCTCCCACCGTGTCGATCGCCTCGCCGAGCAGGTAGGAACCCAGGAACGGGTAGAGCTCCAGCGGCTCGCCGGCCAGCGTGTCGGGCACCGGTGCGTAATGCGTCAGCGCGACAACCGCATCGGCCGAGCTCAAGCCCGTCAACGCCGAGCGCAGCCGGTGCGCGAGCTCGATCGTGTGGCCGGCGAACGCCTTCATCTCCCGCTCGCCGTAGGCCGCGCAGCACCGCCCGGCGAACCCACCGCCAAATCCCTTGACCGCAGCCACCCCGAGCCGGCCGCTGGCGACCTCGAGCACCACACCGTCACCTTCCAGCACCACCACCCCGACCGCCCGCATCAGCCGGGTGATCTCGTCCTCGGCGTCCAGGTGGTAGTCGTGGTTGCCCAGCACGGCGACCACCGGCACCGGGAGATCACGCAGCTCAGCGACCATGACCTGCGCCTCGGCGACTGTCCCCTCACCGGTCAGGTCACCGGCCAGCAGCAGGACGTCAGCATCCGCGGCCAGCGCGCTCCACTGCCTGCGCCAGCGTCCGGCGTGACCGAGCCGGACGTGAATGTCGCCGACGGCGGCGATACGGATCACTGAGCCTCCTGATGAGCGAGTGGTTCACCCGATCCTGCTCGCTCTTGCGTTTCCGGCAGTCGCCGGGTGGCGGCGGGCGGCGAGTGGGTACCCTTGCCCACTAGTGACGCCTGGGACAGGAGGAGACGAGGTGCCCACAGACGACGATGCGTCGGACTCGCCGGTGGGTGAGTCCGACGAGGAAAGTCCGGGGTTCCCCGACCGGCGGTTCATCGACCTGTCCCGCGACCCCACGCCAGGGGTGCCGGACCACGCCGCCGAGCCCGGCGCCGAGCCCGACCCCTTGATCGACCTGTCCCGCGACCCAACGCCGGGCGTACCGTTCCATGCGCTTCCCGAGGACGAGTAGCACCTCGCGGCCGAGCGGCTTCAGTCGGCGCGCCGCCGACGAGCTACGTCAGCGAGCAGCACGCCAGCGGCAACCGAGGCGTTGAGCGACTCCACCGCGCCGCTCATCGGGATGAACACCGTGATGTCGCACGTCTCCCGGACCAGCCGGGACAGCCCGCGACCCTCAGAGCCGACCACCACGACCAGCGGATCGGTCGCCAGCTCGAACTCGTCGATCGAGACGTCGCCGTCGGCGTCCAACCCGGCGATCATCAGCCCTGCGGTGGCGTACTCCTGCAGCGCCCTGGTCAGGTTGGTTGCCCGTGCCACCGGCAGCTTTGCCGCGGTGCCCGCCGATGCCCGCCACGCGACCGCCGTCATGCCGGCTGACCGGCGCTGCGGCACGAGCACGCCGTGCCCGCCGAACGCGGCCGCGGAGCGCACGAC
>JACDBJ010000503.1 GCA_013695005.1 Pseudonocardiales bacterium | reverse complement strand
GTGGAGCTGAGGGGACTCGAACCCCTGACCCCCTGACTGCCAGTCAGGTGCGCTACCAGCTGCGCCACAGCCCCAAGATGCTCGCTCACGCTACACGACCGCACTGCAAGCTCGTCGGGATCCTCAGCCCCGCTGGATGGCCTCGCGCAGCCAGTCGGAGTTGCTGATGTCGACCTTCTCGCCGCCTACGACGACCGTCGGGGTGCCGAAGCCGCGGGGGCCCCGGAGCGCGGCGTTGCCGACTGCCCGCTTGGTCTCCGCCACGACGGCTTCGGTGTGCTTACCGGAGCGCACGCAGTTCTCGAAGTCGCCCTGGGCGCCCAGCTCGCGGCCCAGCGCCACCAGCTCGTCGTCGGACTTGCCGGGGCCACCTTCGCTGGGCTGGTCGGCGAACAACCGCTCGTGGAAGCTCGGGAAGATCTTCGCGTCCACCGAGCACACCGCCGCGTTGCCCGCCCGCTCCGAGTAGCCGGGCGGCTTGGACGCGTTGCTCAGGATCGCCACGCCGTGGTAGCGGACCTGGATCTGGCCGTCGTTCAGCGCCTGGGTGATCTCAGCGCCGTTGTCCTGCTCGAACTTCGCACACGCGGGGCAGAGGTAGTCCTCGTAGACGTCCACCGTCGTGCGCGCGGTGGGCTGGCCCGCCACCACGACCGCCCCGTCGAGCCGCACCGGGTAGCTGGCCGCGACCGCGGCAGGGCTGGTCCGCCCGCTCAGCGTCACTATCACCGTGACCACGACCACCACGGCCAGCGCCGCGAGCGCGGCCACCACGGCGATCCGCCCGCCGGTCCACCGGCGCTGCACCGCAGCCACCTGACCCCTGGACGGGTTGACGCCCGGGCCGCCGGGCCGACCCGGCTGGACCGGCCGCATCACCGTCGTCGGCGCCTCGGCCATCGCGTCCCTGCGACGCTTGCGGTCACCGCGCTCCGCACCACCCACGTCAACTTCCTTCCTTCGCGAGCCGGGCGTTGTCCCAGCTCGCCAACAGTCCGTCTATCGCGAGGTAGCTGCGGGGTCGCACCGCGAGCCACACCGCGAAGGCCAGGAATCCCACATCGCGTGCGATCTCCAGGCCGTAGCTGGTGGCGCCCGGCGCCACCTGCCCGCCGCCGCCGAAGCAGCCGCAGTCGATCGACAGCCCGCGTACCCACGCCTGCGCAACACCGGCAATGAACAGCAGCAACAGGCCTATCGAGAGTACCGCCATCAGTCGGGTGGCAACGCCGAGCAGCAGCGACACACCGAGCGCAAGCTCGAACCACGGCAACACGGCTGCCACCACATCCACCGCGGCGATGGGCAGCACATCGTAGGCCCGGACCGCGACGTAGGTCTGGGTCGGGTCGGCGGCCTTGAGCCCGCCGGAGACCAGCCACACCGCTGCGAGTCCGAGCCGGGCAACCGTGCCGACCACGTCGAGCGCGGCGGCGGAACGAGCCGTCACCGGACCAGCCTATCCGCGGTCGCTCAGCCGCTCAGGGGAGGCTTTCCTTGCTGGGCGAGGTCGTCCTGCCGACCTAGACTCGCAGGTCGGAGGTGGCCGTGACGGAGTCGACGGTCGAGCAGATCGGCCACACGCACACCGACCTTTCCGGTGGGTGGCTGCGACCTGCCGTCTTCGGCGCCATGGACGGACTGGTCACCAACATCGGCCTGGTGGCCGGCCTCGCGGGCGCCGGTGCGGACCGTCGGGTGATCATTCTCGCCGGCGCGGCGAGCCTGGTCGCAGGCGCGTTCTCGATGGCGCTCGGTGAGTTCACCTCCGTCGACACGCAGAACAACGCCGTCGAGGCCGAGGTAGCGGTCGAGCGCGAGGAGCTGCGCAAGCACCCAGACGCCGAAGAGGCCGAGCTCGTCGACATGTACATGGAGATGGGCCTGACCAGGCCTACCGCGACCGTCCTCGCCTCCGAGGTGCACGAGAATCCCGAGCTGGCCGTCAAGGTGCACATCCAGCAGGAGCTCGGCGTGGACCCGGACGAGCAGCCCTCGCCGTGGACCGCCGCCATCTCGTCGTTCCTGACCTTCGCTGTGGGCGCGTTGATCCCGCTGATCCCGTTCCTGCTCGGGTTCAGCTCGTTGGCCATCGGGCTGGCTGTCGGAGGTGCCGGTCTGTTCGCGGCCGGCGCATTGGTGGCCCGCTTCACTGCTCGGTCCTGGTGGTTCAACGGCGTCCGGCAGCTGATGTTCGGGGCCATCGCGGCCGCCGCGACCTACGTCGTCGGCGCGCTGATCGGCGTCAGCGCGATCGGCTAGTCGGCCCCTCCGGCTCTGACGGCTCTGACGGCGCTGCCGGCTCGACCGGCGTGATCGCGTCCGGCAGCGGCACCGGTGGCCCCTCGTCGAGCCGGCCGCATTCGGCGGCGACGTCCTGAGCGGCGGTGGACGTGTCACGGCCGGGCAACGTCTCCGGCGCCCGCCACCAGAACACCAGCGCCACGAGCGACACGGCTCCGGTGACGGCGAACGCCGCGCTGAAGTTCCACACCTCGGCGATCGCGCCGCTCAGCACCGGCCCGATGATCGCGCCGAGGTCGGCCGCCATCTGGAACCCGGCCAGTACCGCACCGCCGCGGGCACGGGAGCCGATCACGTCGGCCACCGCTGCCGTCATCGGCGGGTTGATCAGCCCGCTGCCGATCCCGGTGAG
The DNA here is from genome assembly GCA_013695005.1 of Pseudonocardiales bacterium. GTDB lineage: Bacteria > Actinomycetota > Actinomycetes > Mycobacteriales > Pseudonocardiaceae > Pseudonocardia. Next base: position 2,057 of record JACDBJ010000503.1, on the reverse strand, counting down.
AAGCGACGCCGCGAGGAACGTCGGCAGCGACGTGGTGAAGCCGAGGTAGACGGTGCCGATCGTGCACAGGACCAGCCCGACCAGCAGCGGCGGACGCCGGCCGCGGTGGTCCGCGATCCGTCCCGCGATGATCAGCGTGCTGGCGTTGCCCGCGGCGAAGATCGCCAGCGAGATGCCCGCCCAGCTCGGCTGCTCGGCCAGCACCTCGACGACGAACAGCGGTACGAGCGCGACGCGGACCCCGAACACCAGCCACCCGTTGGCGAAGCTCGAGGTCAGCGCGGCGCGGAAGGTGGGGTGTCTGAACGCGTCGGCGAAGCGCATCACGACCGCCTGCTCGCCGGTGCGCACGCCGACGCCCTCGCGCCCCCGCAGCAGCAGGCCGGTGATCGCGATCGCCACCAGCAGGACGAGAGCGTAGACCAGGAACGGCGCTCGCAGGCTGACCACGATCAGCGCGCCGCCGATCAGCGGCCCGGCGATGTTGCCGAGCAGGAACCCGGTGGCCCACAAGCCCGACGCCCGCCCGCGCATCTCCGCCGGCGCGAGCCGCACCAGCAGCGAGACGGCCGCGACGGTGAACATCGTCGAGCCGATGCCGCCCAGTGCGCGGTACAGCAACAGCTGCCAGTACTCCTGGGCGAACGCGCAGGCTCCGGTCGAGATCGCGACGATCAGCAGTCCGACGAGGTAGACGCGCAGCTCACCGAGCTTGCTGACCAGCCGGCCGCTGGCCGGCGCGAACAGCAGCCGGAAGATCGCGAAGGAGCTGACCACGAACGACGCGGCGGTGACGCCGACGTCGAAGCTGCGCGCGAAGGTGGGCAACGCCGGCGCGACCAGCCCGTAGCCCACCGCGATCACGAACGCCGACGCGACGAGGACCCAGATCTCCATCGGCAGCCGGACGCGGGTCGACGCGCGATCCGCCTCGTTCGCCACCGGCTCCCCTTCCGTTCCGGTCCAACGTAAGCGAGCACCAGCCGGCCCGCCGGTGATCACGCCGCGGCGCAGCGCCCTGTGTACGGTCCGGAGCCATGCAGCGTCGGGTACCAGCCGCCATCTGTGCACTCCTAGTACTCGGAGCGCTGGGGTGCTCGCGCGCCGTGCCCGGCACCCCGGTGGCGGGAACTGCGCCCGCACCGAGCACGAGCGAATCGACTCGGCCCAGCGCCCAGCCCGGCGCCCTCGTACCCGGGTGGCAACCGGTCCACTCCGACAAGCGCAACGCGAGCTTCGACTCCCCACCGTCCTGGGAGGTCAAGCCCGACAGCGTGATCATCGGATTCGAGAGCGGCCGGGCGATCGTCGCAGGCAGCGGCAGCGCCACCTTCCGGAACGGCTTCTGCCCCAGCAAGCCCAGCGCGGACCGCGGACTGGCAGTGCTGACGAGCTCCAGCATGAAGGACCTCGGGGCCGCGGCCACCGACTCGGCGGAGCGGTGGGCGGACCTCGGGTACCGGGATGACGCCGAGAAGCCACCGCAGCTCACACCCGAGCCACCCACACCGTTGCGCACCATCTCCGGCCTGGACGCGATGGCGGCCAAGGTCACGGCCAAGCCGGCGTCCGTCGGCCCGTGCGGCTCCCCGACCGGTGTGGTCCGGGTGCTCGCCGCCAGCATCCAGGGCGCGACGGTGGTGCTCGTCGTGGTCACCGACGCCGGTGTACCGGATGGCGCCCCCGAGGCGGATGTGCAGCAGATCCTCACCACGCTGCGTCTGGGCTGAGCCGGGAGGAACACCTGTTAGGGTAGCCTCACCTGATGTCGTTGCGGGGGCCGATGCTGCTGGTAGTGGTCGTTGGGATCGTCGCCGCGGGGCTGGGCATCGGGGTGCCCGCTCTGAACGGCGCGCACGTCGCGGTGGACGAGGAGCAGTACTACCTCAGCGCGATCTCACTGGCCGAGGACGGCAACCTCGACATCACCGACGAGATCGCCGAGCAGCGCTGGCGAGCCTTCGCCGACGTCGCGCCGCAGCCGGAGACCTCGATCCGGCCCGACGGCAGCCAGCTCAGCCCGCACGACCCGCTGCTGCCCGTGCTGCTCGCCGGAC
>JACDBJ010000479.1 GCA_013695005.1 Pseudonocardiales bacterium | reverse complement strand
GATCCCTGACTGACACCTGCCGATTTCCGAACGCGGGCTGCCGAGCAGCGCGTTTGCACCGCCGACGGCTGATGGGGATACGGGATCATGGCCTGGCGAGGTACGTGGCGAGCATGTCGTCGAGGTCGCTGTCGCCGGTCGGCGGGGAGTGGCGCGTCGGGGCTCCAGCGCCTATCAACGCCTGAACCGACGCGAAGTAGTCGCCATCGACGGCCCGATTGTTCTGCACCCCCCAGATCGCACAGTCGAGCGGAGTCGGGCCGTCATCGTCGAAGGCGCAGTCGTACAGTTCCGCGCCGCGGTCGATCAGCAGCCGTACGGTCTCGACCCGTCCGTGCATGGCCGCCTGGTCAAGCGGGGTGAAGTTGCTCCAGCCCCGCGAGTCGACATCGAGACCGGCGTCGAGCAACGACTGCACGATGTCGGTTCGCCCGAGCAGCGCGAACTGGCCGAGGATCCAGCGGTAGTCGGTGCCGCGGATGCCGGGCATGGGCGGCGGCTCGTCCGGGAGCTGCGCGGACTCCCCGCGCGCCACCGCCAAGACAGCGGTTGCTACCGCGCTCAACTCGGCGGTGGCACCGTGCGCCGCGAGCAGGTCGTAGGCGGCGAGGTGGCCGCAGCGGGCAGCGGCCTCGAGCGGACGCGCGCCGACATCAGGGTGCGGGAGGTTCACGTCAGCGCCGGCGTCGAGGAGCAGCTGCAAGATCGCGACACCACGGCCGCGCCCGATCGCCCAGTGCAGGCAGCCGTGCGCGTTGATGTCGACGCCGTGGGCGAGGAACCACCGCAGTCCGGGGGCGTCCTCGAAGTCGAGCTTGTGGTTGAGCATGTCCTCGAAGCCCGGCTGGTAGAGCGCGTCGAGGTAGGCGACATCGGACTGCTCACAGGCGTGGTAGAACGCGTCGTCATCGGGTGCCGCACCGGCGCCGAGCAGCAATTGCACCAGCGTGAGATCTCGGCGCTCCACGGCATGGAAGAGCGCGGAGGTCGCCCAGTCACCGCCGTCCTCGGGCGCGGCGGCGCTGCTCGGGTCCGCGCCGGCGTCGAGGAGCAGCCCAGCGCATCGGCGCACATCTGAGGGTGTCCCGCTCGATCTGCGAAGCAAGGTGATCAGGGGTGACATCCCGGCGACGGCAGCGGTCGCGGCCGTCGAATCGCTGCGCAGGACCGAGTCCAGTTCGGCCGGCTCGGCGAGGGTGAGCACCCGTTCGATGCCCTGCAATGCCGTCGCCTGGACGTGGCGGACGAGTCTGGGCCAGCTCCCGAAGCCGTAGCCGGCCGCGACATCGCGCTGCGCAATGGCGAGACCGACGCCGTGCTCGCGCCGGTATGCCTTGGCCTGCTTGCGCAGGTGCTCCAGTGAAGGACGTGCTGGTAGGTCGGGCATGGCGAACCTCCGTGTGCCCGTGTCCGCGTCGGCGGGCTGAGGTCCGTCCAAGGACTGTTGCTTTGCCTGCCGGTGGGATAGTCCCTTCCCCGCGGACCGGGCGCGCCCGGCGGCGCAGCCTCACCATAGAGCAGACGCGGTGAGCACTGCCGATGATCTGGGCTGGTGTCCATGGCCATGAGAAAGTCCCCGTGGTGGCCAGGTGTAGGTCCCCGCTTGTGGCCAGGCCGCTCGGTCGATGTCTGTCCAACGAACGGGCAACATGCCCGCCACCGCGGTGTCCAGCGGCCCTTAGGGGCACGCGTCAATGGCGTCAGTCCTCCTGGACGCGAATCAAGATCAGGAGTCTGGTACCTGGTCAACGACTCCGTCAACTGCTGTGTCGGTGAACGATCCCGTTGCGGTCATCAGGTGCAACGCTGCACTCAGCGGTGTCGGTTTCCTGCCCCGTGTTAACCGTGAGTTCCGTCGATATCGCTTGACGATATCGACTTCCGATGCGAATCTCAGGTTCAGCTCAGTGACCGCCGGCGACGGGAGTCCCCGTGGACGTTGCAAGCGTGCGCTACATCGTCGACGACGTCGCCGCGTCGGTCGCCTTCTACCGCGACCACCTGGGTTTCACCGTCGAGATCGATGCCGCACCGGGTTTCGCCGCCTTGGCCCGCGGGGCGCTGCGGCTGCTGGTCAACGCCACCGGCGGGTCGGGTGGGGCCTCGCAGCCGATGCCCGACGGGCAGCTCCCGACACCGGGTGGGTGGAACCGGATCCAGCTCACCGTTGCGGACCTGCCCGCCGAGGTCGAGCGGCTCACCGCGGCCGGACTAACGTTCCGCAACGCGCTGGTCACCGGCCGGGGTGGAGCGCAGATTCTGCTCCAGGATCCCGCCGGGAACCTCGTCGAGCTGTTCCAACCCGCCAGCTGACCCCCGGCACCCCGACCAGACCCGGGACCGCGACCAGTCATGGATGTGGTGCGGGAGTTCCACACCGCGGCGGTGCGGCTGCACGTGCTGCACCACGCCGCCGACGGGCCGGTGCACGGCGCCTGGATGATCCAGGAACTACGCCGCCACGGATACCAGATCGGGCCCGGAACCCTCTACCCGCTACTGCACCGGATGGAACAGGCGGGGCTGCTCACCTCCGAGCCCGAGGTCATCAACGGCCACCGGCGCCGCCCTTACCGAATCACCGACCACGGCCGCGCGGTGCTCGCCGCGTGCCGGCGGGCACTGATCGAACTTGCCTACGAAGTCGCCCCCGCCCACCACGGAGTCGTCCCCGCCCACCACGACGACACCCCCGAGATCGACGGGCCGGAATGACACCCAACGCGCCTGATAGGCGCCCGCTCAAGGGATGGCCAGCGGGACGAGTCGCGTGTCCGCGCAGTTGTCGGCCATCACGGGCCTGTGTTGGCTTGGTCTAGCAGTGTCCGAAGCCCTCGTA
>JACDBJ010000474.1 GCA_013695005.1 Pseudonocardiales bacterium | reverse complement strand
CTCGTGCTCCGCGGCGAGCCGGCGGTCGCGCTGCGCGCCGTCGGTGTGGAGACCGTGGCCGATCTTGCCGCGCTCGACCCGGCCGGCGAGCCACCCGTTCCGCTGGGGGTGATGCCCTTTGCCGACGCGGTGGCGCTCGCGAGGGCGTGGCAGCGCGAGCTGTCGGTGGTGCGCCGGGTGCCGCGCGTCGCGGTGCCGCGGGCGGACGTCGAGCTCGACGTCGACCTGGAGAGCTTCGGCGAGGCAGGCGCCTACCTGTGGGGCTGCCACCTCACCTACGCCGACGGCATGGCGCTCAGCGAGCCGCCCGGGTACCGAGCCTTCGCCACCTGGTGCCCGTTGCCCGACGCCGACGAGGGTCGGTCCTTCGCCGAGTTCTGGGGCTGGCTACGTGCATTGCGCGCACAGGCCGCCGCGGCCGGCCGCAGCTTCGCGGCGTACTGCTACAACGCCCAGGCGGAGAACCGCTGGCTCTACTCCTCGGTGGAGCGCTTCGCCGGTCAGCACGGTGTGCCCAGCGCGGCCGAGATCACCGAGTTCGTCGAGTCCGGCGAGTGGGTGGACCTCTTCGCGCTGGTCAGCGAGTGGTTCCTGTGCGCGCACGGCAAGGGCCTCAAGCGGATCGCACCCCAGGCGGGCTTCGAGTGGCACGACCCGGAGGCCGGCGGGGAGAACTCGATGCGCTGGTACCGCGACGCCGTCGGGATGAACGACGTGCCGCCGGAGCAGGCGGCGGCGCAGCGTGCGCGGCTGCTGGTCTACAACTCCGACGACGTCGCGGCGACGCTGGCGCTGCGCCGGTGGATGTGCTCGCCGGCCGTGCTGCAGATCCCGCTGGCGGCTGATCTCTAGCGCGCGACAGGGCGAAGACGGTGCTACCCCGTGCGGCCAGCTCCGCCGCCGACGATCGCCGCAGTGCCGTTGATCTCCACGAGCCGCCACGCTAGTCGGCGCCTGCGGCACCGTCCGCCCAGCGCGTGATCACGTGCTGGGCGATCACCCGCCGCAGCGGGTCGAGGCGCGAGGTGTGCAGCGACACGGCCGCCGCGTCACCCTCCACCGCCTCCAGGTAGCCCTTGAGGTCGTGCACCGCCTCGTCCGCGCGCTTGTACGCGTCCTCGGCCCGGTCCTTGTCCAGCGCGCCGCTGCGTGCCGCGGCCATCCAGCCCTCCGCGAGCCCGAGCAGCAGGACCAGCGCCGAGCCGTCGTAGCTCGGGAAGCGGCCGCGCCCGCCGCTCGTGCGCTGGTTGAGGAACTTGCGGGTCTCCTGGTGCCCGGCGAGCTCGTTGGCGACGTCGCAGGCGGCGTTTGCCCAGCTCGCCATCCTCGACTCGTCGATCCGCCGGTCCAGCGCGATGCTCAGCCCGCGCAGGTAGACCAGGTCCGCCACCCGAACCGCGATCCAGCGGCCGTCCCGCTTGGCGGTCTCCTTGCGGTTGGCGATGTTCTTCGTGACCAGCTCGAGCCCTTCGCGGATGCTGTCGTCGTCGCAGCCGTAGTCGAGCAGGAAGCTCACGTAGCTCAGGTTGACGAAGTTGCGCTCGCCGGAGTCCCGGATCAGCTCGGCACGCAGCTCGTGGGTGGTCGTCCACCACCGGCGCAGGTCGGCGGTGAGCTGCGCGTCGTCGCCGGGCGGTGCGAGGCCGAAGGCGATCGCGCGGCGGCTGGAGCGCAGGTTCTCCAGCACCATCGGCAGCACCTCGACCAGGTTCGACCGGCCGGTGGCCCCGCCCTGCACCCGCTCCACCATGCGGTCCAGTGCTCGAGCGAGCTGCGGGTAGAACGGCGCTGGACGCCCGTAGGTGGACTCGTACTGGTGCCGGTAGCCGAGTGCGAACGCCGTGATCTGGTCGCGCAGCGGGTCGTCGGCGCGCAGCAGCTCGGCGGCGGCGGCGGCGAGCACCTCGTTGCGCTGGGCGCACTCGTCGCGGTTGCGCCGGTGGTCGAACTTGGTCATCCCGGAGATCCAGCCCGCCGCGCGCAGGGCGTAGTAGTGCGCCAGCAGCGCGGCGGCCTTGTGCAACCGGCTGCGACCGCGCCACTTCGTCACGTCGAAGGTCGGCAGCAGCAACGCCTGGCCGCGCAGCAGCGGCTCGTCGAGCAACCGAGGCGCGAGACGGGGGGCCACGTCGGCGAGCATCAGCTCGATCTGCCGCTGCCGAGGCACGCTGACCTCGAACGACGGCGGCTGACCCGGCTCGTCGAGCACCAACACCCGCGGCCGTGGCGCGCCGGGAACGCTGCCCGTCAGTGACGTCTCGCTGGCGTCGCGCAGCAGCGAGACCAGCCGCGCCCGCAGCTCCGAGCCGCCGGTGAACGCGACCGACTCGTTCTGCTCGTACCCGAACAGCGGCTTGGCCCGCAGGAAGCGCTCGGTGCCACGCAGCTTGCCGCGCGGGTCGAGCTCGGCGCCGGCCACGACGCTGTCCCACAGCTTGTAGACGATTTCCAAGTTTGTCGGGGCGTTGCTCGGCGGCGGCCGGTCAAGGCCGTACTCGACGCGCGCCAGCGGGGTGTCGTCGTCGGCGGGACGGCTGACGATCGGTTCGGGCAGGATCAGCGCGCGCTGGATCTGGCTGGCTTGAAT
>JACDBJ010000102.1 GCA_013695005.1 Pseudonocardiales bacterium | reverse complement strand
GTCCGCAAGGCCACCGAGTCCGGCGCCGACGCCGTGCTGCTCGACACCGCGGGCCGGCTGCATACCAAGACCGGGTTGATGGACGAGCTCGGGAAGGTCAAGCGGGTCGTGGAGCGCCAGGCCGTCGTCGACGAGGTGCTGCTCGTGCTCGACGCCACCACCGGCCAGAACGGCGTGCTGCAGGCGCAGGTCTTCGCCGAGGTCATCGACGTCACCGGCATCGTGCTCACCAAGCTCGACGGCACCGCCAAGGGCGGAATCGTGTTCCGGGTCCAGCGCGAGCTCGGCGTCCCGGTGAAGCTCGTCGGGTTGGGCGAGGGCGCCGACGACCTCGCGCCGTTCGAGCCGGAGGCCTTCGTCGACGCCCTCCTCGGCTGACCGCTTCGGATCGCTACCACGCCCTGCACGTGAGCGTCCTTGCACCTGCACTTGCACCTGTGTGAACGCGACGTGTGCTGCAATTGGCCTAGTGGTAACCCGCACGTAACGCGCAGGGCGAGGTAGTTCACCGCCGCGAAACCCGACGCGACCGCGTGCGAAACATGGCGAACCGATTATCACTCGACCCTGCTCGACAGGCGTGGAGGTAAAGACGTGCCAGCACTCAACTCAGGAGATACCGCCTGGGTACTCGCCAGCGCCGCACTGGTGATGCTCATGACCCCAGGTCTCGCATTCTTCTACGGCGGCATGGTGCGCTCCAAGAGCGTGCTCAACATGCTGATGATGAACTTCATCTGCCTCGGCGTCGTCACGGTGCTGTGGGCGCTGTACGGCTTCAGCCTGTCCTTCGCTCCCGACACGGGTAGCGGCCTCATCGGAGGCCTGGACTACGTCGGGCTGAAGGACACCGTCGCCCAGCTCGCCGGCTTCGCGGTCGCGGCGAACCCGGATGCCGGAGTGGCAGAAGTCCCCTGGCCTGGGCCAGACGCGCTACCGATCCTGGCGTTCGTGATGTTCCAGCTCATGTTCGCGGTCATCACCGTTGCACTGATCTCCGGTGCGATCGCCGACCGGACCCGCTTCTGGGCCTGGACGGCCTTCACCGCGGTGTGGGTCACGGTCGTCTACTTCCCGGTCGCACACTGGGTGTTCTCCTTCGACGGCTTCATCAAGTCCGACTCCGGTGGCGGCTGGATCGCCAACGCCGACCAGCTCGGCGCGCTCGACTTCGCGGGTGGTACCGCGGTGCACATCAACGCCGGAGCCGCGGCCCTGGCGCTGTGCCTGATCCTCGGCCGGCGCAAGGGCTGGCCGAAGGAGCGGATGCGCCCGCACAACATCCCGTTCGTGCTGCTGGGTGCGAGCCTGCTGTGGTTCGGCTGGTACGGGTTCAACGCCGGCTCGGCGTTGGCTGCCAGCGACCTCGCCGCGGTGGCGTTCACCAACACGACGGTGGCCACCGCGACGGCGATCATCGGCTGGCTGCTGGTCGAGCAGTTCCGCGACGGCAAGCCGACCACCCTCGGCGCGGCCTCCGGCGCCGTTGCCGGTCTGGTCGCGGTCACGCCGGCGGCCGGTTACGTCGGGCCGCTCGGCGCGATGGCGATCGGCCTGATCGCGGGCGTCATCTGCTCGCTGGCGGTGGCGCTGAAGTTCCGCTTCGGCTTCGACGACTCGCTCGACGTGGTGGCCATCCACCTCATCGGCGGCATCGTCGGCACGCTGCTGATCGGGTTCTTCGGCACCACGAGCGTCAACGCGCTCAGCGTCGACGGTGTGTTCTACGGTGGTGACTTCGGTCAGCTCGGCAAGCAGGCGATCGCGGCAGGCAGCGTGATGCTGTACTCCTTCGTCCTGACGCTGATCATCGGTCTGCTGATCAAGTACACGATCAAGTTCCGGGTGACCGAGGAGGCCGAGGTCGACAGCATCGACGAGGCCCTGCACGCCGAGTCCGGCTACGACTTCTCCACCCTCGGTGGCAGCGGTGGTGGCACGGGCGGCAGTATCGGTGCACCGTCGACGACCAAGGTTCCGGCAACCGCCGGTAAGGAGGGCTGAAGGCGATGAAGCTGGTGACAGCGATCGTCAAGCCGTTCGTGCTCGAGGACGTCAAGGGCGCACTGGAACAGATCGGCGTGCTGGGCATGACGGTCAGCGAGGTCCAGGGCTACGGGCGCCAGAAGGGGCACACCGAGGTCTACCGCGGCGCGGAGTACTCGGTTGACTTCGTCCCGAAGGTCCGCATCGAGGTGATCGCGGACGACACCCTGTCGGACAAGGTCGTCGACGCCATCGTCGAGGCCGCCCGCACGGGCAAGATCGGTGACGGGAAGGTCTGGGTGTCGCCGGTGGAGACGCTGGTGCGAGTCCGCACCGGCGAGCGCGGTACCGACGCAATCTGAGAAACGGCTTCGGGGTGGTCTTGCGTGCACCAGGCAAGGCCACCCCGTAGGCGTTCTCCGCCTCTTGGCGGAAACCTCCGCGAAACATCGCGCCGCCCTCGCGTAACAACCGCGGTCGATTCTTGTTCGGTCCGGTCCTGGCTGAACACCAGGCTGCCTGGAACGCACGTTTCGATCGGCGGCGCCGATCACGTCGAGGTCCGGCTCACCGCTGGCCTCGTGACCGCCGTCATCGGTTTCAGACTGAGCAACGTGAGGAGAGGCACCGATGAGGTTGGTAACCGCGATCATCAAGCCGTTCGCCCTGGACGAGGTCAAGGCGGCCCTGGAGACCATGGGTCAACAGGGCATGACGGTCAGCGAGGTGCGGGGCTACGGCCGGCAGAAAGGCCATACCGAGGTCTACCGCGGCGCCGACTACGTCGTCGACTTCGTCGCCAAGGTGAAGGTCGAGGTGGCCGTCGACGACCTCGCCGTGGACAAGGTGGTGGATGCCATCGTGCAGGCCGCCGGCTCGGGCAAGATCGGCGACGGCAAGGTATGGGTCACCCCGGTGGAGGCCGCGGTTCGGGTACGTACCGGGGAACGCGGGTCCGACGCCCTGTGAGCGCTTCGTCGTGAGCAGCCGGGCCGCGACCACCAACGACGGTGCCGCCGACGATCTGGTCAGGGCCAAGGCCGTGCTGCTCAACCCCGGACCCGGTCAGCGCAGGCTCGGCGCGGAGGCGCTGCGCGTCGCGCTGGTCGACCTGCACGACTTCTGGCTGTCCACCCACGCGGCCGCGATCGGGCTGACCGACCGGGCCGCGCTGGTGGCCGTCGGGGCGCTGGGCCGGCGCGAGCTCGCCCCGTACTCCGATCTCGACCTGGTGCTGCTGCACGACGGGCGTCGCGACATCGACCGGATCGCCGACGCCTTGTGGTACCCGCTGTGGGATGCCGGGATCGGGCTGGACCACGCCGTGCGCACCCCGGGGCAGGCGGTGCAGGTGGCGGCCGCCGACCTGCGCGCCGCGCTGGGGTTGCTCGAGGCGCGCCACATCGCCGGCGATCGCGCCGTGTCGGACAAGCTCACGACCGCGGTGCGGCAGTCCTGGCGGGCCGGCATCCGCAGCCGCTTCGACGAGCTGGAGGAGTCCACCCGCGGCCGTTGGGAGCGCTCGGGCGACGTCGCGCACCGGGTGGAAC
>JACDBJ010000446.1 GCA_013695005.1 Pseudonocardiales bacterium | reverse complement strand
GCTGGTGCCCCTGCTGCCCCGCACGATGCACGCGCTCGCGATGGACCAACGCGGCCACGGTGACGGCGACAAGCCGGCGCAGGGGTATGCCCTGCTTGGATTTCGCCGAGGACGTCGAGGCGTTCATAGACGCAGTAAGGAGCCTGAATGGGCGGCGCCCTTCGCCGATGAGGTGGACCGACTGACCGATCCCTGACCACCGCGCGCCCTCCCACCGAGGCGGGAACGATCAGAGCGCCCACGCTGATCATCTGGGGTGGCCGGGACGAACTACTGCAGTGGGAGGAGCAGGACTCGCTGTCCGCCAAGATCCCCGGCTCGCGAGTCGTCGTGTACACCGATACCGGTCACCTCGTCCTGTGGGAGCAGCCGGAGCTGGTCGCCGCCGACCTGAAGACCTTCGTCGAGAGCCTGCCCGCCTGATGCGCGATCTTGGTAAGCGCCGTTTCGCCGGGGACGGTTGGCTCTCCTGCAGGAGGGCGACCCCGCTCCCGCCGATCGCGGGTTCCACGGTCCGCAGCGCGGCGACCACGTAGGTCCAGAACGACGCGGGATCGTTGTCGCCCCGGTCGAGCGACAGCCACGCGGCGCACCGCTCATCGATCGGCGCGGCCGGTTCCGCAGCCAGCCACTCGGCCAGCAGCGTCGTCCTGCCGAAGCCGGCCGGTGCGGAGACGAGCAACAACTTCGACGCGGCCCCGCGGTCCAGGCGCTCGCTCAGTCGCGGACGCGGCACCAGGCCGTGTTGCGACCTCGGAACATAGAGCTTCGTCTCGAGCAGGGGTTGGCGACCACGATCTCCTGTTGCGAGCGCAGCTTGTCGAGGATTCTTGGTTCCCTCGTCCCACTCGCTCCTCGGCAAAACCTGCCACAGAACTGACCAGGTCTGCGGCCAACGGGCGGCCAAGGCCAAGCAGCGGAGGCGCGTTCCGATGTGGTCCGGGCCTCTGACCTGAGAGGTTTGCTCCCCCGACTGGACTTGAACCAGTAACCCTGCGATTAACAGTCGCATGCTCTGCCAATTGAGCTACGGGGGATCGTCGCGCCCATCGGCGACGCGGCCGCCGAGGCTCATCAACGATAGCGCATGAGCTTCGGCAGGCCCGGGGTGCCGCGGCTGGGGCAGGATGGCGCGGGAAGGCCGGTGTCGCGGCCCAAGTCGGGAGGCCCCGTGATCGGGTTGGTGGTCGGTGGGATGATCGGTCACGTCCTCGGCGCCAGGGCCGGGCGGGAGCGCTACGAGCAGCTGGTGCGCCGCTACGAGCAGCTCGCCGACCACCCAGCGGTACAGGGCATGGCCGGCGTCGTGCGCGCGAAGCTGGGTCACTTGGTGGGTCGCTCCGGCCGGGGCTAACGCGCGGAGCTAGAGCGCGACGACGGGGTCGCCCACTCGCACCTTGCCGGGGGTGACCACGGTGGCGTACACGCCGAGGTTCAGCTCGTGCGGCGCCAGCACCCGCAGCAGCGCAGCCGCATGCTCCAGCTCGCCCTGGGCGTGGGTGACCATGGCACAGCGTTCGGTGGGCTCGACAATCTCCACCTCGGCCTCACCGATGTGCAGCCGCCGACCGACCCACTCGTCCTCGACGCGAGCCGCCCCGCGCACGTCGACCACGAGGTTCGCCCGCGTACGTTCCCAGCCGACCTCGTGCTCCCGGGCCTGGTCAGCCCACCAGCGCAGCGAGGCGGTGGTCACCAGGTGCAGCGGCGAGCCGTCGTGATGGGGCGCTCGTTCCGCGCGTACGGCCTTGACGGGCTGGCCGACGATTTCGACCAGCGCGCCGGGCAGCGCCGGGTCGGTCATGGCGAGCTCGTGGCCGTCAGGCAGCCGCAGGATCACGTCGTCCGGCGTCGTCCTGGCCGCCATATCCAGCATCCGGTCCAGGTGGACGAACCGGCGACTGCTCTTACCGGAGCCGAGCCGCCCGTCTGCGCTCTGCAGCGCCCAGACCCTGTCCCCCACCGGCCCTACTTCGGCCAGCCACAGCTGCTCTAGCTGCTCGCCGAGCACCGACTTCACGGGGTACCGCGCGCAGAGCGCGACCGTGCCGAGCGTGCTCAACTCGCCGCCTCCGGCAGCCGCGCCACGGCGAAGATCCGCCGGAAGGGGAACCACGTCGAGCCGTCAACGCGCTGCGGGTACGCGGCCTCCAAGGCCGGCGCAAGCTCGTCCCGGAACGCCGCCCACTGCGCGTCGTCCAAAGCCGCCCGCACCGGTCGCAACGCCGTCGCTTTGATCCACTCCAGGACCGGGTTCGAGCCGACGAGCCGGTGCAGGTAGGTCGTCTCCCAGACGTCGACCTCGGCGCCGGTCGCGGCGAGCAGCTCGCCGTAGTCGACCGGCTCGGGCACCGGCGCGTCTCGCAGGCCGCCCATCAGCTGGCGCCAGTGCGGCTGCGACGCGAGCTCGCGCACCAGCACGTGCGACGGCGCGTCGAAGTTCCCCGGCACCTGCATGGCGAACCACGCTCCGGGCGGCAACGCGGCCAGCCAGCGGCGGATCAGCTCCGCGTGACCGGGGACCCACTGCAGGACGGCGTTGCACACCACGACGTCACTGTCGGGAAGCGGCATCCACTCGTCGGCGTCGAGCAGCATCGCGTTGAGCCCCAGCTCGCGGGCCTGCTGCACCATCTCGACGGACGAGTCGAACGCCTCGATCACCGCCCCGGGCCAGCGCTGCGCCAGCGACGTGGTGAGGTGGCCCGGTCCGCACCCGAGGTCGACCACCCGCCGCGGGAGCTGCGCGTCGACCCTGGCCACCAGGTCGTGGAACGCGCGCCCGCGTGGCTGGTGGAACTCGAGGTAGCCGGCGGGGTCCCACCTCACGGCTCACCGGTCATCCGTCGCGCGACCTCGGCGGCCAACCGCTGCACGGTGGCCTCGTCCGTGCCGGGGTCGGCGCGCACCTGCAGCACCACGCCGTCTCGTCCCGGCACCTTGCGTTGCACGAACCATGCTCCGCCGCCGGGCAGGTCGCGGTAGTGGCGCGAGCGGATCGAGCCGGTGACCCGCTCGTGCACGATCTCCGGCACCCGCCGAGGGTTGACGAGCGTGAGCCGCCGAGGCCGCTGGTCGGCCAGGAGAACCGCGTCGCCGGCCGTGCCGTGCTCGACAGCGGCCACGACGGTCAACACGCCGCCGGCCCAGGTGGCCTTGCTGATCAAATGCCAGTCCAGCCGTCCACCCTCGGGCAGCCAGATGCCGGAGCTGGTGACGACGACGTGCTCACCACCGGAGGCCTCGGCCGAGGCGAGCACTCGCTCGTCCGGGTCCAACTTGCCGGTGAAGCCGGCGGGCAGCTCCACGCCGTGCAGCAGGCGGCGCCAGAGGCTCACTCGACGGCTCCCATCGCCTTCTCGCGGAGCGCGATCTTGTACTCCTCCAGCGGGATGAGGTCGCCGGCCAGCGCGAAGTAGTCGTCGGCCTGGTCGACCGGCGACATCCGCTGCAGCTTGGACTTCAGCTCGGCGACCTGCGCCTCGACCCTGGCCAGCCGGACGCCCGCGATCACTGCGCCGACGTAGCGCGCCTCGTCGGGCAGCTTGCGCGGCAGCCACAGCGGCTCGACGGCCAGCTCGGTCACCAGGCTGTGC
>JACDBJ010000441.1 GCA_013695005.1 Pseudonocardiales bacterium | reverse complement strand
ACCGAGGTTGCCTTCGCCAGCGGCGAGAAGAACGTCAGGGCACTGGACCCGGACGTGCTCACACAGATTGACAGCCTGTGGCGACCGCCGGCACCGGTCAAGCTCGCCGAGTTCCATCTGGGTATCGCTGAACAATCGCGGAGCCTGCTGCGCGAAGCCGTCGAGCGGGGCTGGCGGCTCAAGCCATTGGTTGCTGCGGTCACCGGCTGAACCGACTTGACGAGTCTCCGTGAGCAGGATGGGTCGTGGTCCTTGACCGGGGTTTCGAACGGGGCGGTCCCGCTCGTCGCATCGCGAAGGGCCGGGTCGCGGGTGACACAGCTCAGCCGCGGAGCAGCGCTTCGACCTCGGCGGCGAGCACCGCGTCGCCGAACAGACGCCCCTGCCCGGTCTCGCACCCCAACGCCGCGAGCCGCTCGGACTGCGCCTTGGTCTCCACCCACTCCGCGGTGACCTCGAGCCCGAGCGCGTGAGCCATGGAGATCAGCGCCTCGACGATCTTGTCCGCCCGTGGGTCGAAGGTCTCCACGGTGCGTAGACCCTCGATGAACGAGCCGTCGATCTTCAACGCGTCCCACGGGAAGCGGCTGAGGTAGGACAGGCTGGAGTAGCCGGTGCCGAAGTCGTCGATGGCCAGCCGGATGCCGAGCTGCTTGAGGGCGCCGAGCGCGTCCAGCGCGCCGGACTCCTCGTCGATCACGGCCCGCTCGGTGATCTCCAGCTGCAGCCGGTGCGGTTCCAGCCCGGTGTCGCGCAGCACCTGCACGACGTCGGTCACCAGCGACGGCTCGGCCAGCTGCTGAGTCGCGACGTTCACGCTGACGTAGGGCGCGCGGTCGCCGAACTCAACGGCCCACTGTTTGCCCTGCATGCACGCCTGCGCAAGCACCCAGCGGCCGAGGGCCACGATCGTGCCGCTGCGCTCGGCGAGCTCGATGAACCGGCTCGGCGCGAGCATTCCCCACTGCGGGTGCTGCCAGCGCACCAGCGCCTCCACGCCGGCCAGCCGGCCGTCGGCCAGCGACACCAGCGGTTGGTAGAGCAGGCGGAACTCGTCGTGGCTGACCGCAGAGGGCATCCGCGCCATCAGCGCGAACCGATGCGCGACGCCAGCGTCGCGTTCGGGGTCGAACAGGCACCTGCGGCCGCGACCCTCGGCCTTGGCCCGGGACAGCGCCACCTCCGCCGACCGGGTCAGCTCGGCGGGTCGGCTGCTCTCGACATCCGCCACGGCGATGCCGATGCACGCCGACACGGTCAGCTCGTGGGCGCCGACCACCACCGGGCGCTGCAGGCTGTCCAGTACCCGTTCGGCCAGGTCGGTCAGCTCCTCGACGTGGCCCGGGTCCTGGATGAGGACCGCGAACTCATCCCCACCCGTTCGGGTGATCAGATGTCCGCCGCTGGCGGCCATCTGCAGCCGGGAGGCCACCGCGAGCAGCAATCGGTCCCCGACGCCGTGGCCGAGGCTGTCGTTGATGGCGCGGAAGCCGTCGAGGTTCAGCGCGCACAGCCCGACCCGGCTCACCGGGGACGTGTCGGAGAACATCCAGCGCAGCCGTTCCTCGGTGGCCGACCGGTTGGGCAGCCGGGTCAGCTGGTCGTGGTAGGTCTGGTGCTCCAGCCGGGTCCGGAGGCGGACCCGTTCGGTGAGGTCCTCGATGACGGCGACGAGGTGGCTCGGTGAGCCGTCCGCGGTACGCACGAGCGACGCGGTGAGGTACGCCCACAGGACCGTGCGGTCCATCCGAAGGAACCGGATCTCCATCCGGATCGTGTCGCGCTGGCCCCCGACGAGCTCGCCGTACAGCTCGCCGAACTTCGGCATGTCGTCCGGGTGCACGTAGTCGGTGACCCGCCCGGTGTCCGGCAACCGTTCGGTGAGGCCGAACATCTTGAGCATCGCGGGGTTGATGTCGAGCACCTTGCCGTCCATCCGGGCCAGACCGATCCCGACGGCTGCCTCGGTGAAGATGGTTCGGAAGCGCGCCTCGCTCTCCCCCAGCTCGACGTGGCTCTCCGCGTCGAGCATCGCCCTGAGCAGCTCCTCGTGCTCGGTGCGGCTCCGCTCGCTCAACGCCTCGCCGTATCCGGCGGCCAGCTCGTCGAGCACTTCGACCAGCCGCAAGGCGTGGTCGGTCCCGGTGAGACCGAAGACCTGCGGCACCCAGTGTCGGATCATCCGCATGCTGGCCGGCAGGACGTCGGCGTTCCGAAGCCTGGTGCCGGCCAACCCGGCTCCGAGCTCGCGAGCCTCCGTGGGGCAGAGCGTCGGAGCGAGCAGCACGGCGCCCAGCCCGGAGGTCAGGCCGGTCAGCACCTGGCTGACCTCTGTTCGGGTGGCGGCGTCGGCGGCCGGAGCATGCTCCAGTAACGCGTCGAGCCACTCCCTGACGAACTCGGCGAGAGGTTGAGGGGGATTCGCGTGGCTCACCGCAACCAACCCATCACCATCCCTCGCCCGTTTGTCGCTTGTCCAGAGCCCTTCGGCCTAATCGTCGTGCCACCACAGCCCCTTCGCTACCAAGTCGATCCATTTGCCCACCTAAAGAGGGAGGGGTCGACACGAATGCCTTTACGGGAGGCCGGCCAGATCGTGCTTTGACGGCAGAATCGCGCCAGGACCCGGTTCGACATTCAACGAGCGAGCGGCAAGTGCGTTGCGATTTCCGCGGCCCTGATTCCGGACACCTCGACTCGTCCGGAGGCCAGCGCCTCGTCCCAGCTGCATGCGCCGACGATGAGCCGCAGCCAGGTGCGGGCGTCGGTCTGCACCACGTTGGGCGGGGTACCGCGGGAATGTCCGCGGTCGGCGGACCGCCCGTCGTCGGGCTGCGCGATGCACTGCACCACACCGAACGGCGGCACCCGCACCTCCACGGTGCGACCCGGCGCCTCGGCGGCCAGCGCCCGCAGGCTCGACCGCACACCGGCGGCGACCAGCGAGCGGTCCGGGTCGGAACCGGAGTAGTCCTCGGCCAGCCATTCCGCCACCGTAGACAACGCGGCGGGCAGGTCGCGCGGGCCGACTCGGCGCGGGGTGGACCCGGGTGTGGACACGGGCTCAGCCGCCGAAGGCCGCGGGGAGGGTGGACTCCCACGCGGCACGTAGCTCGTCGAGTGGGATGGCGGTCATCTCGGCGATCTCCAGTGCTGCGCCCGACGCTTCCGGGCCGCCTACCCGGCCGAGCTGCGTGACCGGCACGCCAGCGGCCTGCGCCGCGGCGAGCACGGCCTGCTCGTCTGCCGGCGCGACCGCGACGAGCACCCTTGCGGACGACTCGGCGAACAGCGCGACGAACGGGTCGTGCTCCGCGGGCAGCTCGACGGTGGCGCCGTGGCCGCCGATCAGGCAGGCCTCGACGAGCGCCTGGGCCAGTCCGCCCTCGGACAGGTCGTGCGCGCCGGAGAGCAGCCGTTGCCGGGCGGCGGAGGCGAGCAGCTCGGCGAGCCGACGCTCGGCGTCGAGGTCCACGGCGGGCGGGCGGCCGCCGAGGTGGCCGTGCACGACGTGCGCCCACTCGCTGCCGCCGAGCTCGTCGCGGGTCTCGCCCAGCAGCAGCACGGTGTCGCCCTCCGCGGTGAACCCGGTGCGGACCCGGTGCCGCACGTCGTCGATCACCCCGAGCACGCCGGCGACCGGGGTGGGCGGGATCGCCGTCGAGCCGGTCTGGTTGTAGAAGCTGACGTTGCCGCCCGTGACGGGGATGCCGAGCTGTGCGCAGCCGTCGGCCAGCCCGCGCACCGCCTGCGCGAACTGCCACATCACATGCGGGTCCTCCGGCGAACCGAAGTTCAGGCAGTTGGTCACGGCAAGCGGGACGGCCCCGATGGTGGCCACGTTGCGGTACGCCTCGGCGAGCGCGAGCTGGGCGCCGGCGTACGGGTCGAGCGAGCAGTACCGCGAGTTGCAGTCGGTCGCGACCGCGACGCCCGGTGCGCCGGAGTGCGCAGAGCTGCTCTGCTCACTGATACGCACCACCCCGGCGTCAGCCGGCTGGGCGAGGATGGTGTTGCCGCGGACGTAGCGGTCGTACTGGTCGGTGACCCACGCGCGGCTGCACAGGTTGGGTGACGCGGCCAGCGTCAGGATCGTGGTGCGCAGTTCGTCCGGGGTCGACGGTCGTGGTAGCCGGGCGGGGTCGTCGGCCACCAGCGCGTCCTGAGCCGTGGAGCGCTGCACCGGCCGCTGGTAGACCGGGCCGTCGTGCGCGACCGTCCGCGGCGGGACGTCGACCACCGTCGCGCCGTGCCAGTTGATCTCCAGCCGGCCGCCGTCGGTGACCTCGCCGATGACGGTGGCCAGCACGTCCCACGTCGCGCACACCGCCATGAACGCCGGCACCTGGTCGGGGCGCACCACCGCGCACATCCGCTCCTGCGACTCGCTCGCCAGGATCTCCGCGGGCGTCATCCCGGTCGCCCGCAGCGGCACCGCGTCGAGCTCGACCTGCATCCCGCCGTCGCCGGCCGAGGCCAGCTCGGAGGTGGCGCAGGACAGCCCGGCGCCGCCGAGGTCCTGGATGCCGACGACCAGCCCGGCGGCGAACAGCTCCAGGCAGCACTCGATCAGCACCTTCTCGGTGAACGGGTCGCCCACCTGCACGCTCGGCAGCTTCTTGCGCCCGGCTCCCGAGCCGCCGGCCGCGGAGTCGAAGGTCTCCGACGCGAGCACCGACACCCCGCCGATGCCGTCCAACCCGGTGCGAGCGCCGAACAGCACGATCTTGTTGCCCACCCCCGACGCGTGAGCCAGGTGTAAGTCCTCTGCTCTGAGCACTCCCACGCATAGGGCGTTGACCAGCGGGTTGCCGGCATACGCGACGTCGAACACGACCTCGCCACCGATGTTCGGCAGCCCGAGGCAGTTGCCGTAGCCGCCGACCCCGGCGACCACGCCGGGCAGCACCCGCCTGGTGTCCGGGGCGTCGGCCGGACCGAAGCGCAGGGAGTCGGCCACCGCAACCGGCCGTGCGCCCATCGCGAGGATGTCCCGCACGATGCCGCCGACCCCGGTGGCGGCGCCCTGGTAGGGCTCGACGTACGACGGGTGGTTGTGCGACTCGATCTTGAACGTGACCGCCCAACCGTCGCCGACATCCACCACGCCCGCGTTCTCCCCGATCCCCGCCAGCATCCGCTCGCGCATCGCCGGCGTGGTCGTCTCGCCGAAGTAGGCGAGGTGGACCTTGGAGGACTTGTAGGAGCAGTGCTCGCTCCACATCACCGCGTACATGGCCAGCTCGGCGTCGGTCGGCCGGCGGCCGAGGATGTCGCGGATCCGGGTGTACTCCTCCTCGCGCAGCCCCAACTCGCGGAACGGCTGCGGGTGCTCCGGGGTGGCGGCGGCGTGCGACACGGTGTCGATCGCGGAGGTGACCGTCACGACACCGAGCGTACGCACGAGCATCGCGGCGGCGGCGGGCGACGGCGGGGCAGCCGACGAGCCGCATGATCTGGTTGGCTGAGCGGATGGCAGCGATGGACGTGCAGAGCCTCGGGCTCGAACCAGAGCAGGTTCGCGTAGAGGCACGCTGCTCGCCGTCCTGGCTGATCGCTACGGACGCCTGACGAGGCCAAGATCACTGCGAGCGGCACCACCGCCGTCCGGACGACTCTGACGTACCTTTCGCCACGATCATGGGGCGTCCGGCGGCGCCGTCAGCGCGGCCGGTAGACGTTCGCGCGGTGGTCGAGATGGAGCAGCCGCACCGCATGCTCGGCCTCGTCCAGCTCATAGATCACCCGGTACGGGCCGCGGCGCGCCGCCCAACGCCCGGCCTGGTCACCCCGTAGTGGTTTGCCCACGCGACGGGGCGCATCCAGCAGCGGGCCCAGGATGAACTCGATGACGGCTGCGGCGGCCTTGTCGGGGAGCTTGCTCAGAGCGCGCTCGGCGCTGCCCGCCATCCGCAGTTGCCATCTGGGCTCTGCTGTCACCGTGGCCCGCGGTGGCGCTGAGCAAGCTCCTCGGCGCTGATCCAGTCACCACGTTCGATCTCCGCCGCGGCAGCGTCGAGCTGGTCCCTCAGGCCGGGGGTCGCGAGCACATCGATGGTCTCCTCGATCGACTCGAGGTCGTCCAGCGACAGCAGGACCGCTTCCGGCCGACCGTTCCGAGTGATGACAACCCGCTCGTGGGTCAAACCGAGCTCATCGAGCACAGCAGAGAGCCGGGCTTTCACCTCTGCAAGCGGCAGCGTCGTCATGACCCTAATTCTAGTCAGCTAAGCCGTCGCTGTCACGCGAGGGCAGCGGCTGAGTCTGATTACTCAGGGCCTACTCAGCCTCGGCGCAATTCAGTCGGAGCCGGGATCGGCCTCGTCCAGCACTGCGAGAACGCCGCGCGCCAGGAACACCCGAGCCCTGGTGGATCCGACAACCTCATCGACGATCCCGGCCGCCACCAACTTTTCTACGTTCAGCGAGGCAGCGCGGCGGCTGACTCCCAGCAAGCGTTGAGCGCGGGTGACCGTCAGCGCGGGTGTAGCGAAGAGCGCATCGACCAACTGCGGCAACAGGCTGGACGCCCGCGGCGTTGTCACGGTCGCGCGGTACTGCTCCCGAAGGCGCTGCAGCCGGCGCGCCCGACGGACGGCATCAGTTGCCTGAGCCGCGACAGCGCTGAGGAAGAACCCGATCCACTGCAGCCAATCACCGTGTGTCGACACTCGCAGCAGACCGCCGTAGTACGCGTCCCGCCTCGGCTCCAGATAGGCGGATAGGTCCAGCAGCGGAGCCGGCAACAAGCCCCACTCGACCATCAGAAGTATGCAGAGCAGACGTCCGATGCGCCCGTTGCCGTCCAGGAAGGGGTGAATCGCCTCGAATTGGTAGTGGAGGCACGCGATGTCGACGAGGGGAGGCCGGACCCGCTCACTGTGCAGAAACTTCTCGAAGGCGTCCAGACACCTCCACAGGGCTTCGGGCGGAGGTGGGACGTAGGTTGCGTCGATCAGCGTGCAGCCCGGAGCCCCGATCCAGCTCTGGCTCCGTCGGAACTCTCCGGGTGTGGCGTGTCCGCCGCGGACGCCACTCAGCAGGACTTCATGTGCCTCACGCAGCAGCCGCAAACTCAGCGGCAGCGCCCTGTTCGGGTCCAGCACGTGCTGCACCGCGGCGACGTAGTTCAGCACCTCGTTCACGTCGCTGGCAGGTCGTCGGACCTCCTCTGCCTCGAAGAGTGCGAGTTCTGACAGTGATGCTTGCGTGCCTTCGATCCGGCTCGACAACACCGCCTCGCGGCGCACCAGGACACCCGCCAGCAATTCTGGGTGGGGGAGAGTGCGCCCGGCCCCGGCCAACTCGCCAATAGCACGGTCAGCTGCAGACAGAGCTGCAATGGTGCCGTCGTCGAGGAGCAGATCGGGCGGGAGCGCTGGCGGCGCGAACGCGACGTAACCTTCATCAGCGCGGGTCGCGTATTGCCGCTGCGACGGAGCGAATGACTCCTCGTCCAACGTCTACTCTCCTG
Organism: Pseudonocardiales bacterium; assembly: GCA_013695005.1. Classification (GTDB taxonomy): domain Bacteria; phylum Actinomycetota; class Actinomycetes; order Mycobacteriales; family Pseudonocardiaceae; genus Pseudonocardia. The sequence goes on along the minus strand of JACDBJ010000441.1, from coordinate 693 downwards.
CCGCGTTCTGTTGCAGTGCTACTTTGTGGCCAAAAAGTAGCACTTATGGCGTGGAGGAGTAGCAAACTAGCAGTCTCGGCTTCATGCTCCGGCGAGGCTGGCGAGGGCGGAGGTGAACATCGCGAGCCCGTCCGCGGAGGGGCCGGTCAGCTCGTCGATGGCGTGCTCCGGGTGCGGCATCAGCCCGACCACGCGGCGGTTCGCCGAGCACACCCCGGCGATGTCCGCGGCCGCGCCGTTGGGGCTCCGGCCGAGGTAGCGGAACACCACCCGGCCGTCGGCCTCCAGCTCGCTCAGCGTGTCGGCGTGCGCCACGTACTGGCCCTCGGCGTGCTTGACCGGGATGACGATCTCCGCACCCGGCTCGTAGCCGGACGTCCACGCGGTATCCGCCTGCCCCACCCGCAGCCGCTGGTCCCGGCAGACAAAATGCAGGCCGGCGTTGCGCACCAGCGCGCCCGGCAGCAGCCCGGCCTCGCACAGGATCTGGAAGCCGTTGCAGATACCCAGTACCGGCATCCCGCCGCGGGCCGCGTCCAACACCGGACCCATCACCGGCGCGAAGCGGGCGATCGCGCCGGCCCGCAGGTAATCGCCGTAGGAGAACCCGCCCGGCACGATCACGGCGTCCACCCCGTGCAGGTCGGCGTCGGCATGCCACAGCGGCACCGCCACCGCGCCGGCCCGCCGGAC
>JACDBJ010000432.1 GCA_013695005.1 Pseudonocardiales bacterium | reverse complement strand
CCGTCATCGCACACCAGCTGGCGACATGGGCAGCAACATGGGATCACCGTAGCCGCTCGCCGATTCTCGGGCGGCTACTGTGCTGGCATGGGGACGGTCGCCGTGCTCGCCGCTCGGCCGGCAGCAGCGCTGCTGGCACCGGTCCTGATCAGGCAGGGCGAGCGGGTGCGGCGCGAGACCCCCGTCCTGCCCGAAGCCGGCGGTGCCCGCGCCGGTGCCGAAGGGCATGGGCAGCCGTTGCACGTGGTGGTGATCGGTGAGTCCACAGCTGCGGGAGTCGGCGTCAGCACCCAGGACGACGGGCTCGCGCGGCACTTCGCCGCCGAGCTCGCCGCCTGCTCCGGGCACCGTGTCCACTGGCAACTGTTCGCATCCACCGGCGCCACGGCCGGCCACACGCGCCGGGAGCTGCTTCCGCGGGCGGTGCAGGATCGGCACGACCTGGCGCTGGTCGTGCTCGGCGTCAACGACGCCTTGAGGTTGCGCGGTCGTCACGCATGGCGGCGAAGCGTCGCCGACATCACCGCGACACTGCGGTCGGTGCAACGGCCTGGTGGCCGCGTCGTGCTGGCCGGGGTGCCCGATCTCGGATCCTTTCCCGCGCTGCCACAGCCGCTGCGCGCCGTGATGGGTCTACATGCCCGCGGCCTGGACAGGCAACTGAGAGGCCTGGCCCGCAACGACCCCGCTGTGCAGCACGTCCCTGCCCCGGACATCGAGGCCGACCTCTTCGCCGCGGATCACTTCCACCCCAGCGCCGAGGCCTACCAACTGTGGGCGAGCCACCTCGTCCACGCCGTCAGCCACGACTGGATCAGCTGAGCGCCGTACACCGGCGCAGGCCTCAGACCTCGAAGTCGGCCAGCACCAGTCCGTGATCGCTGCCGGTGGCCACCGCCTCGTCGTAGAGGTAGCGGACGTCGACCACCTCCAGGTCCGGGGTGGCCCAGATGTGGTCGTGGCGCACGGGCCGCTCGGCGTCGCGGTATGACACCGCCAGCGGACCGTCCGGGCGTTCTCCCCTGATCCGCTCCAGCTCCGCCGGGTGCCGATCAAGGTGGGTGCGAAGCACGTCGGTCAGCCCGTGGATCGTCTGCGGCCCGAGCAGCTGATCCTCGCCGGGGCCGCCACCGGCCGGTGCCGGCCGGCGGAACCGCGACCGGTCGAAGTCGGGGTGGTCGACCTGCGGCGCATGGGCACAGATGCCGACCAGGGCCGTGCCGGCGAGGTCGGCCAGCCAACCGGCGACGCCGCTGTGGAACGTCGGCGGCTGACGTCCGGGGTCGCTCGGGGCGGGCCTTGCGTGCAGGCTGCACGCGGTGAGTGTGCGCCCGCCGTGGGTCGCCACCTGAGCGGCCATCGTGCGCCGCAGCACCGCCGGCCGCTCCGGCTCGCTCACGTCGAACTGCGCGCTGTACAGCAGCTTCGCCGACAGCAGGATGGTGGCCGGCGAGCCGAGGACGGCGCAGCCCACCCGGACGTCGCTGCCCCGCGGGTCGGTGTGGTCGGTGGACAGCGTCCCCCAGGCGAACACCCTGCGGCGCTGGTGCATCCGCTCGAACGCCTCGGGCTGGGGGAGCAGCGCCTTGTAGACGGGCCGGTTGAGCTCCTGCAGGAACGCGAGATCAGGACCGAGCTGACGCAGCAGCTCGATCTTGTCGTCCAACAGGCCCTTGGCCGTCGAGTCGAGGTTCCAGCTCACCACGCGCAGGCGCACAACGAGCCATTATCACCCGGCGGCGGCCTCGTCACCGTCCCCGCGAGCGGGGCTGCGGTAGTCGGCGGTCCGCGGCGTCTCGGGCATGTAGCCCCAGATCGACCCGAGCTTGCCCGGCTCGAAGTCCTCCACGGTGCGCTTGCGGTACGCCGACTCGAGGATCACGGCGGGGTCGCCGCCCGCGCTCATCGCCTGGCAGGGCCGGCGGTAGTGGCAGCTGCCGCACTTGTCCGGCGACGGGTTGGGGTAGAGCGAAAGGCCTGGATCGGTCATCTCCCGGACCTCGTAGGCCACCGCCAACCCGCGGTCGGCCAGCTCGGCCGACCCGCGTGGGATCTGGGTGCGGCGGACGTGGTCGTTGTACTCCTGCTTGATCAGGCCGCTGGGCCCCTGCAGTGCCCGGACGTCCATCGCATCCGCCGGCCCCAGCTCGACGCCCGCCGGCGGCATTCGCAGCTCGTTGATGATCGTGCCGGACATCTTGCCGAGGAAGGCCAGCTCCCAGGCCCACGCCCTGGTCAGGCTCTGCTCGTCCAGCACCAGCTCGTCCAGCTCGCCCCACTCGTCCACCAGCCGGTGCTCCACCAGCCAGGAGTTCTCGTGCTCGTCCACGATCACGGTGTCCAGTCGTACCCGGAACCAGATCCCACGGCCGTCGGGTGTGAGCAGCCCGTCCTGCGGCCGGTCCGGGTTCGGGATGGTGACGTCGAACAGCGTCGCCACCTGGACGGACGTGAAGCGGTCGGCGTGCAGCGCCCAGCTGAAGTACCGCTGCAGCATCTCGGTGCCCAGCTCGAGCTGCTGTTCCCACTGCTGCTCCTGCTCAGGGGTCAGCTCGCGGCGTTCGGCGTATGCGGCGCGCTGCTTGCGCATCGACTTGACGAAGCCCTGCACGGCCACCGGGCGCACGATCGCCCGGTTCCAGTCCCACATGCCCGGGAAGTAGTAGACGTCCATCGCCTCGTGGATCGCCTCGTCGAAGTCGACGACGCGTAACGGCTCGGCCAGCTCGTAGTCCTGGCGCTCGCGTGCGCTGAAGTCCCAGGCCCGACGGCACTGCCGGAACAACCTGCTCTCCCAGGGGCGGATCACGTGATACTTCACCGGACCACCTCCCTGCCGACTCGGGACGGGCACCTGGGAGGCTACCGTCGAATCGGCCATCGGGCAGGTTCCGCAACCGGCTGCGAACGAGAGGTGACGAAGGTGGCCACCTGGATCGACCTGGTGGGATACGTGCGGACCCGCTACGAGGTCATGCGCCAGACCGACGATTCCTTGACCTTCAACCTGCCCATCGGCGGCGAGCGCACCCAGATCGTCTACGTGCACCACGTGCAGACCGACGGTGACAGCTGGATCCAGATCGAGTCACCCATCGCCAGGGCCGACGACATCGACCTGCGCCGGTTGCTGGAGCTGGCCGGCGCCACCGTGGTCGGCGGCGCTGGTGTGGTTGACGGCACGGCGGTCTACCAGCATGCGGTGCCGCTGGACGAGCTGGAAGCGCTGAGCCTGAAGGCCTTCGACAAGCCGTTCCAACTCGTGGTGAAGGTCGCCGACGAGTTCGAGCACGAGCTCACCGGCTCTGACACGTTCTAGTGGCCGCAGGTGCCGAGCGCCGAGCATCGAGCCGCTGGACGTGCTGGCGGCGAAGCTGCCCGACGAGGGCGCCGATTTCACATGTCCGAGCCGGGGGCGGCGCCTGAGACGCGGCTGTGACCGTGGTGCGGTCGGGACCGGGGCGTCGAGCGGCGAAATTCACGTCGCTACTCGTTGTCTTTCCCGACGCCATCCTGCATCGTCGCCGGTGCGGGGCGGGTTGCGAGGGTGCTGTGGCGCGCTCGGCGTGACCACCAACCACCCATTGGGCGACCTGACGGGGAAAGGGATCACCCCCATGATCCAACGTGAGCAGGAGACCTACGGCTACGAGCCGTTCACCAGGCACGCCTTCTACCAGGAGGTCAACCGCACGCTCGTCCAGCGGACCATCGAAGCGCTCAAGCCGCCGCCCGATCGTGACACCACGATCGTCGACCTGGGGTGTGGCACCGGGGCCGTCACGGAGATGGTCGTCGAGGCGTTGAGCGCGCGGGATGTCCAGGCCAGCATCGTCGCAGTGGACCCGGCCGCAGAACAGCTGGCCAGCGCGCGGTCGCGGCTGGCGGGGTCGCCGACGGACATCCGGTTCGTGCAGGGCGACGCGTCCGCCCTCAGCTCCCTGACCGGCAAGGCCGACGTGCTGATCCTCTCCAACGCGATCCACCTGGTGCACGACAAGGACTCCACGATCGGTCAGATCGCCGCGGCGGTCGCGCCGGGCGGCTTGTTCGCGTTCAACAGCGCGTTCTTCAGCGGCGCCTACGTGGACGGCACCGAGAACTTCTACCGGCTGTGGACGATCCGGGCGATGCGGTGGCTGCGCGCCGAGCGCCCGGAGGTCCGGCTGGCCCGCGACGCGAAGGCCATGGCGATGCAGTGGCTGACCCCGGGTGACTACGAGGCGCACTTGGAGCGCAACGGCTTCGAGGTGGTCTCGCGCACCCTCGACGAGGCGCTGATGACACTCGAGTCGTTCCAGGACATCGGCCACTACTGGCTGTTCATCGAGGGCGCACTGCCCGGGGCGCCGCTGGACGCCGGCGCCGAGGCACTGCACCACGGCGTCGCCGAGATCTTCGAGCAGCAGGGCCTGACAGGTGTGCCCCGCAACTGGCTGCAGGTGGTCGCGCGACGCGCAACGCCGTGACAGGGGCTGACGCCGCACGGGCAGGGTCCCAACGGATTACGTACTGGTCGGATCGAGGACGGTCGCAGCGGTGAAATAGCTGCGATAGAAGCCGCGATCCCGAGTCAGGAGCCGGTCAGCCTGCGCGATGGCGTGCGCGCCGATGAGGAAGTCGGCGATGACGCGTTGACGTGAGCCACCGCGCCGACGGTAGGCCCGCCAAGCCTGCGCCGCGTGTCCAGCGGCGACTTGGCTGAGCGGGCTGAACCGCGCGCCGATCGTCGAAAGGGCGGAATCCGCGTCGCCGATCTCTGGGAACACGGCTGCCACCTCCGCCCACACCACATCGCGGTCCGAACCGAGTATTGCCCGCAGGCTCGCCCGGCGTTCACGGCGACCGCCCGCCCTGGTCACGGCCGTAGCGTTAGTTGAGGTTGGCGAGCAACACTCGGGCGGCGTGGTCGAGGACCTCGGCGTGCTGCGGCCAACCGTCGGACTGCTCGACGAGGAACTTCGCACCCTCGTCCCAGCGGCCCTGCTGCCCGAGCACGTTGCCCATTTCGAGCAGATGCTCGACGCCGACGCCGGGCAGTAGCAGCCGCATCCGCAGCACCCACTCCACGTCCTCGGGCTGCACGTGGTTGCGATAGGCCACCCGCAGGTTCTCCAGCACGCGCGCGAGGATCGCCCTGGTCGGGGAGGTGGCCAGCATCCGCCCGGTGAACGGGACGTCGTCGCCGGCGCCGGTGGAGGACCGGAAGCGCTGTTCGCACTCCTCGTAGGTCAGCGCGCGACCGCCGTCGAAGGCGTCGAGATAGTGCTCGGTGCCGATCGGGCGGAACAGGAAGTAACCGGGCATGCCGACGCCCTCCAGCGCGATCCCGGCCCGCCGCCCGACCTCGATGGCCACCAGCGACAGGGTGATCGGGATGCCGGCCCGGCGGCGCAGCACCTCGGGCAGCAGCGAGTTGCGGGGGTCGTAGTAGTCGTCGCTGTTGCCGGTGAAGCCGTTGTCGACGAACAGGCGCTGGACCAGACCCTCCAGGGAGTCGACGCCCTCGGCGAGTCGGTCCAGCTCGCGCAGCGACGGCTCCGGATCGAGCCCGGGGTCGGATCCGGCGGCGATGGCCAGGGCACCGACGTCGAGGTCCGGTCCACGGCCGCGGCCCGTCACCAACTCGGCGAACCGCTGCACCGCGTCCATGGCCCCGATCTTTCACCCTCGACGTTGCTCCCCGCCTCGCCGGTGTCGCGTCGGAGCTTGTTGGGCCACACTGGCCGGCATGGAGATGCCTAGACCCAGCGAGCAGGACAAGGAGTTCTTCCGGTCGCTCGTGCCCGACGATCCCCGCGTGGAGATCAAGCCGATGTTCGGCAACGTGGGCGCGTTCGTCAACGGGAACATGTTCATGGGGCTGTTCGGCGCCGACCTCGGCCTGAAGCTGGACGAGCCGGGTCGCGAGAAGCTGCTGTCCGAGCCCGGCACCGGGCCATACGGACCGGCCGAGCGGCCGATGGGTGGCTGGGTGACGACGCCGGCGCAGTGGCGGTCCTCGCCCGACGCCGCGGGCCCGTGGATACAGCAGGCATTGGAGCACATCGGGTCCCTGCCGCCGAAGAAGGCCAAGACGAGGAAGTGAGCGGGACACCTCCGGTCCGTGCCAGGGTGCTCGCGTGGAGCTGACTTTCGACGCGGAGCAGCTGGAGCTCGGCCGGGTGCTGCGCTCGTTCCTCGAGCGACGCAGCGACGAGGCCGCGGTTCGCCGGCTGATGGTGACCGACGGCGGCTTCGACGAGGCGGTATGGCGCCAGCTCGCTGGCGAGCTGGGGGTGCTCGGCCTCGCCGTGCCAGAGCAGTACGGCGGTTCGGGCTACGGGCTGCGGGAGCTGGGCGTGGTATTCGAGGAGACGGGCCGCGCCCTGCTGTGCGCGCCGTTGTTCGCCACCGCGGCGCTCGCCGTTCCCACACTGCTGGCCAGCGGCGACGCGTCCGCGTGCGAGCGCTACCTGCCCAGCATCGTCGCCGGTGACACCGTCGCCACGGTGGCGCTGACGGAGCAGCCGGGCCGGTGGGACGAGCGCAGCGTCTCGTTGCCCGCCTCCTCGGCCGACGGCGGTTGGACGCTGACCGGCACCAAGACCAACGTGCTGGACGGGCAGGTGGCGGCGCTCGTACTGGTCGCGGCGCGGACGCCGGGCGGCGTCAGCCTGTTCGCCGTCGACGGCTCCGCGCCGGGGCTGACCAGGACGGCGCTGGACACCATGGACCAGACCCGCAAGCAGGCCAGGCTCGACTTCGACGGCGTGCCCGCTCAGCTGGTCGGTGCGCAGGGCGAGGGCTGGCCGGCGGTGCAGCGGGCCCTGCAGCAGGCGGCGACCCTGCTGGCCTGCGAGCAGGTCGGCGGGGCGCAGCGGGTGCTGGACATGTCGGTGGAGTACGCGACGCTGCGGCTGCAGTTCGGCCGCCCGATCGGGTCGTTCCAGGCGATCAAGCACCGGTGTGCGGACATGCTCGTGACCGTGGAGTCAGCGCGTTCGGTGGCCTACCACGGCGTGTGGACGACCGACGCCGACTCCGACGAGCTGCCGGTCGCGGCGAGCATGGCGAAGGTGTACGCCTCCGAGGCGTTTGTCCGGTGCGCGCGCGACAACATCCAGATCCACGGCGGTGTGGGCTTCACCTGGGAGCACCCTGCGCACCTCTACCTCAAGCGGGCCGTCAGCTCGGAGCTGTTGCTGGGTTCACCGGCGTATCACCGGCAGCTGCTCGCCGACCAGATCGGCGTCTAGCCCGCACCCTCACGATCGGGGGAGCTGGCTCCATGGCTTGTCGCGGTCGGTGCGGGGCTCAGGCGGCAGCTTGAGCACTCGCTCGGCGAGGATGTTGCGCATGATCTCGGTGGTGCCGCCCTCGATCGAGTTGGCGATGCTGCGTAGCATCCGCTGCTGGTCGTTGCGCGAGCCGAGCCGCTCGGGGCGGCCCATCACGTAGCCGCCGGGGTAGAGCGTTCCGGCCATCCCCATCAACTGCACGGTGAACGCCGAGATCCGCTGGTTCAGCTCCGCCGAGACGATCTTGCCGATCGAGCCCTCCGGGCCAGGAGTGCCCTCGGCGGCCGACTGGCCGGCGCGGATGTTGGTCAGGCGCAGCGCCTCGGCTGCGACCCAGTGCCGGACGAGCTCGTCGCGCAGCACCGGGTCGTCGGAGCCCAGCTCGCGCCACACCCGGATGGCCTCGCCGATCATGCCCGCACCGCGCGGCGACGGCTGCCCGCCGATCGCCACCCGCTCGTTCATCAGCGTGGTCATCGCGACCGCCCAGCCCTGACCGACGTCACCGAGCCTGTCCGCGTCGGCCACCCGGACGTCGGTCAGGTAGACCTCGTTGAACTCCGCGTCGCCGGTCGCCTGGATCAGCGGCCGCACCTCCACGCCGGGTACCTGCATATCCAGCACGAAGTAGCTCAGGCCGCGGTGCTTGGGCGCGTCCGGGTCGGAGCGGGCGACCAGCAGCGCCCACCGCGACAGATGCGCCGCCGACGTCCACACCTTCTGCCCGTTGAGCACCCAACCCTCGCCGTCGCGCACCGCGCTGGTGGCCAGCGCGGCGAGGTCGGAGCCGGCGCCGGGCTCGCTGAACAGCTGGCACCAGAGCTCCTGGCCGGTGAACAGCGGCCGCAGCAGCCGCTGCTTCTGCTCCGCCGAGCCGTGCTTCACCACCGTGGGCGCGGCCATGCCGACGCCGATGGGGTTGCGCAGGAACGGACTGGGCGCGCCGGCGGCCGCGAGGGGCTCGTCCACCAGCGGCTGGAGCCCGCGTGGGGCGCCGAGCCCGCCGAGGCCGACCGGGAAGTGCACCCAAGCGAGCCCGGCGTCGAATTGAGCGCCGAGGAACTCGGTCGGCTCGCTCGTCTTGGGGTCGTGGGCGTCGAGCAGGTCGGTGACGAGCTCGCTTACCTGGTGCTGCATGTCCGGCGCGACGGTCACGCCCGCCAGCCTAGGGCGGTCGGCCGTTCGGACGCAGCGCCCGGCGCAGGGGTGGCGGCGCGCTGCGTGGGCGTCGACACTCCGGGGATGCACCTCGCCGACTGGTTCCTGACGCCGCAAGAGCGGGGCAATCCGGCGTGGAAAGGCCCGTCGTGGACCGAGGGCAACCTCGCCGTCCCGCGGGTGCACGGTGCGACCTACTTCGACCGGCTCGTCGACGAGGTCGAAGCGCTCCAGTCGGGCGACCACCTGTTCTTCACCGACTGGCGCGGCGACCCGGACCAGCTGATGCGTCCGGACGGGCCGACGCTCAGCGAGCTGTTCGCCGGCGCTGCTCGGCGGGGTGTGGTGGTGAAGGGCCTGTTGTGGCGCTCGCACTCCGATGACGTCGGCTACAGCGAGCAGGAGAACCGCGAGCTGGGTGACGACGTCGCCGAGGCCGGCGGCGAGGTGCTGCTGGACGGGCGGGTGCGTCGGGCCGGCTCGCACCACCAGAAGCTGGTCGTGCTGCGCCACCCCGGCCGGCCCGAGCTCGACGTCGCCTTCGCCGGTGGCATCGACCTGTGCCACAACCGCCGCGACGACGCGAGCCATGCCGGTGATCCGCAGCCGCTGCCGATGGCGCAGGCGTACGGCCCGCACCCGCCGTGGCACGACACTCAGCTGGAGCTGCGGGGCCCGGTCGTCGGCGCGCTCGACACGGTGTTCCGCGAGCGCTGGACCGACCCGCACCCGATCGACGGCCGCAACATCGTGGCCTGGGTCCAGGACAAGCTCACCAGCGAGGATCTGGACGCCGACCCGCTGCCTGAGCAGCCGCCGGATCCACAGCCGTGCGGCCCGGCCGCCGCCCAGGTGCTGCGCACCTACCCGCGCAAGCGGCCGCCGTACCCGTTCGCGCCGCGTGGTGAGCGCTCGATCGCCAGGGCGTACCGCAAGGCGGTGCTGCGCGCGCGGCGGCTGATCTACGTCGAGGACCAGTACATGTGGTCACCGCAGATCTCCGAGCTGTTCGCCGACGCGCTGCGGGACAACCCGCGGCTGCACCTCGTCGTGGTGGTGCCACGGCATGCCGACGTCGACGGCCGGCTTGCCCTGCCGCCCAACGAGATCGGGCGCGCGCAGGCGCTGGAGATCTGCCGCAAGGCGGCCGGTGATCGGGTGCACGTCTTCGACGTGGAGAACCACGCCGGCACACCGGTCTACGTGCACGCCAAGGTGTGCGTGGTGGACGACGTGTGGGCCACGATCGGCAGCGACAACTTCAACCGGCGGTCCTGGTCACACGACAGCGAGCTGTGCTGCGCGGTACTGGACTCGACGCTCGACGAGCGTGAGCCGCGGGACCCGGCCGGCCGCGGCGACGGCGCCCGGCGCTATGCCAGGGAGCTGCGGCTGACGTTGTGGCGCGAGCACATGGACCTGCCCGCCGACGGCAGTAAGGACGACGGCCTGGTCGACCCCGAGGAGGCGGTGCGGACCATCCAGGAGGCCGCGGACGAACTGGACGCCTGGCACCGCCGTGGCCGCACGGGCCCACGACCTCCCGGTCGGGTGCGCCCGCACCAGCCCGAGGAGCCGGGGCTGCTCACCCGGATCTGGGCCGAGCCCGTCTACCGGCTGGTGTACGACCCGGACGGCCGGTCGTTCCGGGCGAAACTGCGCGGCAACTGGTGACGCGCCGCCGAATCGCGAAACTTGCGCGTCCGGAGCGCGCAACTCGCGGGGCTGGAGCGCGCAACTCGCGGAATGTATGGTTGGGTCTAGCAAGTGTTTGGTTGCTACATCCAAAGGCAGGATCCGAGATGGCTACAGATCTCGAGCTCGCCACCGCCGACCGCCTCAGCCACGAGCTGATCCGGCTCAACCGGTTGATGGAGCGCGCCGCCGCACAACACCACACTCACCAGGGCGACGGCCTTGAGCGCGCCGCTTTCGTGCTGCTCGCGCACCTGGTCAAGGGCGGCCCGCAACGGGCCAGTGCCCTCGCCGAGTCCGTGCACTCGGACCCGTCCACGGTCAGCCGACAGACAGCCCAGCTGGTCCGGCTCGGGTTGATCGAACGCCAGGCCGATCCGCTCGACGGGCGGGCGTGCCTGCTCGCCGCCACCGCCGAGGGCGAACGCGTCTTCGAACGGAAAAGGCGTTGGCGCAACGAGCACTTCGCGGCGATGCTCGCCGACTGGCCCGCGGGCGACCTCGACGCGTTGCAGGGGTTGCTGTCCCGGTTCAACACCGACTTCGAGAACTACCGCGACCGGTTCGTCGCCGAACCGGCCCGGTCCTGAGGGGATTTCATGCCGACCAGCCCGGAACAAGCCGCGGCGCCACGTGAGGCACTGCTGAGCCAACGCCAGATCTACGCGATCTTCGGCGCGTTGATGCTCGGCATCCTGCTCTTCGCGCTCGACCAGACGATCGTCGCGACGGCGATCCGCACGATCGCCGACGACCTGCAAGGGCTGAGCCTGCAGGCCTGGGCGACGACCGCGTTCCTGATCACGGCGACGATCACGACCCCGCTCTACGGAAAACTGTCGGACCTCTACGGCCGCAAGCGCCTGTTCCTGATCGCGATCTCGCTGTTCATCCTCGGCTCGCTGCTGTGCACGTTCTCCCAGTCCATGTTCGAGCTCGCTGCGTTCCGTGCGTTGCAGGGCCTGGGCGCCGGCGGCCTGTTCTCCGTCGCGTTGGCGATCATGGGCGACATCGTCTCGCCGCGCGAGCGCGCCAAGTACCAGGGCTACTTCGTGGCCGTGTTCGCCACCTCCAGCGTGCTCGGGCCGCTGGTCGGCGGCTTCTTCGCCGGGCAGGACACGATCCTGGGCATCGCCGGCTGGCGGTGGGTGTTCCTGGTCAACGTGCCGATCGCCGCCATCGCGCTGTACGTGGTCGTGCGGGTGCTCAACATCCCGCACACCCGACGGGACCACCGCATCGACTACCTCGGCGCGGTCGCGCTGACAGTCGCCCTTGTGCCGCTGCTGACGGTGGCCACGCAGGGTCGCGAGTGGGGCTGGTCGTCGGGTATCGCCATCCTCTGCTACGCCGTGGGTGCAGTCGGGACGGTGCTCTTCCTGATGATCGAGCGGCGGATGGGTGAGGACGGGTTGCTGCCGTTCCGGTTCTTCCGCAACCGAGTGTTCAGCCTCGGCTCGGTCGCTGCGGTGATCGTCGGCATCGGGATGTTCGGCACGATCGCCGCGTTGCCGCTGTACCTGCAGATCGTCAAGGGCGCGACCCCGACCGAGGCCGGGCTGCTCACGCTGCCGCTGGTGCTCGGCATCATGGTCATGTCGGTGGGGTCCGGCCAGGCCATCTCTCGCACCGGCCGATACAAGATCTGGCCGATCATCGGTCTGGTGCTGATGATCACGTCGCTGCTACTGCTCACCACCGTCGGCGTGGACACCCCGTTCCCGGTTGTCGCGGTCTACATGTTCATCTTCGGGCTGGGACTGGGCGGCAACATGCAGCCGCTCATCCTCGCGATGCAGAACGCGATGCCGGCCAAGGACCTCGGGGTGACGACGTCCTCGGCGACGTTCTTCCGGCAGATGGGCGGCACGCTCGGCACCGCGGTGTTCCTGTCGGTGCTGTTCAGCACCGTGCAGGACAAGATCGCCGGCGCGTTCCGGACGGCCGCGGGAACGGCGGAGTTCCGCGCCGCTCTGACTGACCCCGCCGTGCTCGCCGATCCCACGAACCGCACAGTGATCGGCGCACTTCAGGGTGGCACCCCCGCCGGCGGGGCCGGGGTTCTCGAGGACTCGTCGTTCCTGACCCACCTCGACCCCAGGCTGGCGCGCCCGTTCCTGGTCGGGTTCTCCGAGTCGATGAACCTCGTGTTCGCGGTAGGCGCTGCCGTGCTGGTGCTCGGCCTGATCGCGGTGATCCTGATGCCGGAAGTGCCGCTGCGTACCGAGTCCGGCCTCGAGGCCCAGCGCACCGAGGACGACGCCAACGCGGCCGCGGCCCTCACCGCCACTGCTCCGGTGGCCGTGCGTGGGGGAGCAGTCGACGGCCGCGGTGACGCGGTCAGTGCGCCTGGGAGTTCCCCGCCCGCTGGTAGGAGCGGTTGATCTCCGCTTCGGCCTCGGCGCGGCCCACCCAGGTCGCCCCTTCGACGCTCTTGCCGGGTTCGAGCTCTTTGTAGACCTGGAAGAAGTGCTGGATCTCCAGCAGGTGGAACGAGTCGACGTCGTCGATGTCGCGTAGGTGCTCCAACCGCGGGTCCCCGTTGGGGACGCAGAGCACCTTGTCGTCGCCGCCCATCTCGTCGCGCATGCGGAACATGGCGATGGCGCGGCAGCGGATGAGGCAGCCGGGGAAGGTCGGCTCCTGGACCAGCACGAGCGCGTCCAGCGGGTCGCCGTCGTCGCCGAGGGTGTCCTCGATGAAGCCGTAGTCGGCGGGGTACTGGGTCGCGGTGAACAGCGTGCGGTCGAGCCGGATCCGACCGGTGGCGTGGTCCATCTCGTACTTGTTGCGCTGACCCTTGGGGATCTCGATGGTGACGTCGAACTCCACGGCGCGGCCTCACTGTTCGGCGGGTGCCTCTAGTCTGATGGACCGCCGCCGCGGGAAGGGTTCGGGCCGAGGGAAGGGTGTCGGGTGGGTTTCGGGCACCGCATCGGCGACACCTTGCGGCTGACCGGCCGGGGGCTGCGCCGACTCGTCCTGGTCCTCGTGGTGCTCTCGCTGGCCGCCGGGCTCGGCACGACCGTCGCGCTCACCGCTCCGTCGCTGCTGACCAAGCTCGGGCTACCGGTCATCGGCGGCGCAGAGCCACCGCCCACCCAGCTGCGCCCCGGGCTCGTCCCGTTGGGGTCCAGCGCACCGACGCCCACCGGGCCAGGGGTGGCCGCCGTCCTCGACCGGCTGATCGCCGCGGGTGGTCTCGGCCGCTTCGGCGGCACGGTGCTGGACGCCGACACCGGGCAGGTGCTGTGG
>JACDBJ010000425.1 GCA_013695005.1 Pseudonocardiales bacterium | reverse complement strand
TATGACTCCGGAACGGCTCTGGCTGCTCGCCATCCACCTGCGCCGTCGCGGCCACCCACGGCTCGCGAAGCTCGTGAAGCAGCTCAACTCCGCGATCTTCCACAACTCGCTGGCCACCGGGGCCGATGTCGCCCTCGACATCCATCTCGGACACCACGGTCTTGGCACCGTCATCCATGACCGCGTCACCCTGGGCCCCCGCGTGACGATCTGGCACAACGTCACCCTCGCCGTCCGCGCGCCCTCCGCTCCCGACCACCGCATCACCGTCGAGCACGACGTCATGATCGGCACCGACGCCACGATCATCAGCCCGCACGCAGCCGGCCTCCGTATCGGACACGGCGCCCGCATCGGTGCCGGCGCGGTTGTCACCCACGACGTCTCGCCCGGCGTGACCGTGGTCGGTGTACCCGCACATCCGATCGCATATCAGCCTGCGATGTCGTTGCAGCTTTGCGAAACTGAGGGACGGGTGACCGGCCACACGTCTTGCTGAGCTGCGCGTTCCACAGAACCCAGCCAATCGTATGAGGCTCGTCGGGGTGCGACCTATCGGCCACGTGGTCCTCGTGCACTACGAGATCTGAGCCCAACCAAGAAAGCTCGGCACAGCGCCTCAGACCAGCGGCACCAGGTCGTCGGCGTGCACGACCTCGCGCCGCTGCTCCGGCGGAAGCTCGTGGCTGGACCGGCCGATGACTGCCGGCAGCTCCGCGGCGTCGTAGCCGACCACCCCGCGCGCGACCAGGCGCCCGTCCGGGCCGGCGAGCTCCACCACGTCCCCGGCGACGAACTCGCCCTGCACGTCGGTGATCCCGGCGGCGAGCAGCGAGCGGCGACGCCCGACGACCGCAGCGACCGCACCGGCGTCGAGGTACAGCCGGCCTTCGGTGTTGGCGGCGTGCAGCAGCCAGAACCGCCGGGCCGAGAGCCGGGTGCCATGCGCCCGGAATGCCGTGCCCACGACCGGGCCGTCACTGGAGGTGGCCAGCGCGGCGGTGGCGTCCCGGGCGGCGGCGAGCAGCACCGGTACGCCGGCCGAGGACGCCAGCGTGGCCGCCTCGACCTTCGACGCCATCCCCCGGCCATGCTGCTCCGTTCGAGCGATCGTCTGCCGTTCGCTCACGTGCACGGATCTCCGCGGATACGGTCGGCGATCGATCATGTCGCCGGAGCGACGCGCAGGGGGACGGTTGTACGAGGTGGATCAAGTGAGGGATCCCGGCGGCGACCCGCTGTTCCGGCTGGTGTTCCTGTTCCACGACGACCTGGCGGTCCTGGAGCAGACGCTGCCGGCCTGCGTGCACGCGCTAACGGACGGGACTCGGCAGACTTTCGAGGTCGTCGTGCACGGAGACGCGACACCTGTCAGCGCGGCGCGGGAGCTGCTGAGCCGGCAGGCGGAGTGGGGTGTCGACGAGGTCCGGTTCCGGACGCGTCAGCGGTTCGTCGCGAGCGGGGACCGGTCCAACAACGGTCACCGGCGGCTGTTCGGCGGCAGGAGCCGGTATCTCATCGTCGTCGAGGACGACGTGCTCGTCGAGCGGGTCGAACAGTCGTTCGACCCGTTGACGGCGCTGCGGGAGCTGTTCGAGGGCCTTCACGAGGTGGTTGCGGTGTGCGCGATGACCGACCACGGTGACTGGGCCTGGCACCTGGAGGACGTGGGGCCTCCGCTGGCCGACGGGGTGCGGTCGGTGAACCGGGTCGCGACGCACCTGATCGCCTACGACCGCGCGCGGTTCCTCCCCGTGGCGGCGCGGTTCGGCGCGTTCAACTTGGACGTGTTCGTCGACCGTCATGACCTGAGCTACAACTGGGAGGATCTGGTGTCGCATGTGGGCACGACCGGCGGGCGCCGAATCGCCTGGCCGGAGGGGTGGCCGCTGCGGACGTACCACTGCGACCGGAAGGTCGCGCAGGGGTCGATGCACAACACGCAGGACACCCGGGTCAAGCAGGCCGTGCTGGACCACCTCGTGCGGCCGGCCCGGTGAACCTGCAGGAGTGGTCCGATCAGCTCGGGTCCGGCGGGGGGTTGTCGCATGCGTTCCGCCGTCGACACGCCCGCGTGCTGGCCGCGCTGGAGGTCGGCGCTGCTCAGAACCGGGTGGACGCGGCCCGCCGGGTCGCGGCAAGGGACCCGCGGGGCGCCGGGCGGCTGCTGGCCGGTC
>JACDBJ010000423.1 GCA_013695005.1 Pseudonocardiales bacterium | reverse complement strand
GGCGTGGCCATCGGCGGCGATGCCACCGGTGTCGCCGGCTGCTCCGGTTCCTCCCGCAACGCATGCCGACCGCGGCTCTCCTCCACGACGGCGGGCACAGGCGACTCAACGATCGACGCGGGCCCCGCGACTGCATGCCTGCCCGGGGCGTCGTCGGCCTCAGCCTGAGACTGCGGCGCGTCAGCGGGCAAGCCATGCGCCGGCGGAGCTGGGTCAGCAGCCGCCTGCTCAATCGGTCGGGGCGGTGCGCCAGCGGGGGGCGTCGGCTTCGCGGGAGGGGCGGGCTTGGCCATCGCTTGAGTGCCGTCCGGCTTGGCAGGCTCGTCGGCGCCCGACCTGCGGGGTACCAACACGTAGACCAGCAGCGATAAAACGAGGATGCCGACCAGCCCGACGAGGACCAGCAACCACACCGGTATGTCCCTCATCGTGAGCCTCCCCTGCAGGGTGGCCTGCTTCGGTGGTTCCTGGCGGTTGTTGCAGTTGCAAGTGGATACCACGGTGGCCCACTCACCCGAAAGCAGCAACCTGAACAGCTCACCGATTCGGGCCACCTGGCTGCGGTGAGCGGCATCACCGCTAGGCGGTACCGCCTACGGTGTTCATCGGCTGGTGGCAGCGAAGCTGGACGCCCGCGGTGTCGGGCTCGGCGTCGCGAGCTACGTCATCTGGGGACTGTTCCCGGCGTTCTGGCCACTGCTCGACCCGGCGGCGCCGGTGGGGGTGCTCGCCCACCGGATCGCCTGGACGCTCTTGCTGATGGCCGTCGTCGTCGCGCTGCTCGGCAACTGGTCCGAGCTGCGCACCCTCACCCGCCGAGGCTTGCTGATGATCGCCGCCGCCGCGGTACTGATCGCGCTGAACTGGGGCGCGTTCATCTACGCCGTCTCGCTGCGCCACGTCGTCGAGGTCGCCCTCGCGTACTACATCACGCCGCTGATCAGCGTGGTACTGGCCGTCACCGTCCTGCACGAGCAGCTGCGCCGCGCGCAGTGGGTAGCCCTCGCCGTCGCGACCACCGCCATCGTCGTACTGACGGTCGAGAACGGCCGGCTGCCGTGGATCGGGCTGATCCTCGCCGGCTCGTTCGGGACCTACGGGCTGCTCAGAAAGCAGATCTCCCTCAGCGCAAGCGCCAGCTTCACGGCCGAGGCGCTCGTCCTCGGCCCGCTGGCGATCGCCTACCTGGTGTGGCTGGAAGCAGCCGGCAACGGAACGCTCGGCGACTACGGAGCCGGGCACGTCCTGCTCCTGCTGGCCGCAGGACCCGTCACGGCCGTGCCGCTGCTGCTCTTCGGTGCTGCGGCGCGGCGCATCCCGCTGTCCACGATCGGCCTGCTGCTGTACCTGACGCCGACGCTGCAGTTCTTGTGGGGCGTCCTCGTGTTGCACGAACCGATGCCGCCCGCCCGCTGGATCGGCTTCGGGCTGGTCTGGCTCGCGCTGGCGATCTTCACCGCCGACCTTCTCCAGCACACCCGCCATCGCGCACCGGACGGGTCGGTGACGCCAGTGGAGCCCGGTTAGCCGGTGCGCTCGACGACGTAGTGGGTGAGGCTCGCGAGCGCGTCGCGCGCCGGACCGCCCGGAAGCTCCACCAGCTGTGACCGGGCGTGCTCGCTGTAGCCCTGCAACGCCTGCCGCGCCCGCGCCAACCCGCTGCCCGCACGCAGCAGGCCAAGCGCCTCCGCCACCAGCGCGTTGTCGGTCAGCGGGCCGGCCAGCAGCTCACCCAGCCGCCCGGTCGACGGGCCGTCCTCGGCCAGCGCGTACAGCATCGGCAGCGTGCGGACGCCTTCCCGTAGGTCGGTGCCCGGTACCTTGCCCGACCGCTCCTCCGGCGAGTCGATGTCGATCACATCGTCGGAGACCTGAAACGCCATCCCGATCGTCTCGCCGAAGCTGCGCAACGCCGCCACCTGCTCGGGGCTGCAGCCGGAGAACATCGCCCCGTAGCGACCGGCGGTGGCGATCAGCGAACCGGTCTTCTCCGCGACGACAGTGAGGTAGTGCTCCACCGGGTCCTCGTCCGGGCGCAGCGCCCTGGTCTCCCGCATCTGACCGGTGACCAGCTCGGCGAACGTGTTGGCGATGATCCTGACCGCGTCCGGGCCGAGGTCGGCTACCAGCCGCGACGCGTGCGCGAACAGGTAGTCGCCGGTGAGGATCGCGACCGTGTTGTCCCAGCGCGCGTTGGCGCTCTCCGCCCCGCGGCGCATCGTGGCGGAGTCCATCACGTCGTCGTGGTACAGCGTCGCGAGGTGGATGAGCTCGACGACCACGGCGGCCGTGACGACCTCGGGGGCGTCGGGGTCGGGGCCGAACTGGCCGGCCAGCAGCGTGAACAGCGGGCGGAACCGCTTGCCGCCGGCGTCGATGAGGTGCAGCGAGGTCTCGCTGACGAAGCGGTCGTCGCTGTGCACCTCGCGGTGCATCAGCTCCTCCACCCGACCCAGCCCGGCCTCGATGGTGGCCGCCAGCTTCGGGTCGGCCAGCTCGATGCCGAGCTGGTAGGACGTTTCGCTCACCGGATCAGCTTACGAACGTGCCCCCGGCGGCCCAATCCAAGGCCACCGCCGGCAGGATCCCCAAAAGCAGTGTCACGAGCACGCCGATCGTGATCGCCGCGGTGGTGAACGCGCCGGGCAGGACGACGGTCGGGCCGTCCGGCGCAGGCTCGCTGAAGTACATCAACACAATGACGCGCAGGTAGAAGAACGCCGCGACCGCGCTGGCCACCAGCGCGACGACGACCAGCGGGGCCATCCCGTCGGACAGCGCCGCGGAGAACACCGCGAACTTCGCCGTGAAGCCACTGGTCAGCGGCAGCCCGGCGAGCGCGAGCAGCAGGAACGCCATCACGCCCGCGACCAGCGGTGAGCGCTTCGCCAGCCCGGCCCATTGCGACAGGTGGGTGGCCTCGCCGTCGGCGGTGCGCACCAGGCTCACCACCCCGAAGATCGCCAGCGTGGTGAAACCGTACGCGAGCAGGTAGAACAGCGTGCCGGACAGCCCCTGCGGCGTGATCGCGATCGCGCCGAGCAGGATGAAGCCGGCGTGCGCGATCGACGAGTACGCGATCATCCGCTTGACGTCGGTCTGGGTCAGCCCGATCACTGCCCCGATGACCATCGAGGCCACCGCCACCGCCCACAGCACCCCGCGCCACTCCCAGCGGATGGTGCCGAACCCGACCGTGAGCACCCGCAGGATCGCGCCGAACGCAGCGACCTTGGTGCACGCCGCCATGAACGCCGTCACGGGCGTCGGCGCACCCTGGTAGACGTCGGGCGTCCACGCGTGGAACGGACCGACGGATGCCTTGAACAGCAACCCCACGACCAGCAGCGCCAGCCCGCCGAGAAGCAAGGTGTCGGAGCGGTCGGTGCCGGCGGCCGCGACCGAGATCGCGGAGAGCTTCACCGAGCCGGCGTAGCCGAAGAGCAGCGCAAGGCCGTAGAGGAAGAACGCCGAGGCGAACGCCCCGAGCAGGAAGTACTTCACCGCCGCTTCCTGCGACAGCAGCCTGCGTCGGCGGGCCAGGCCGCACATCAGGTATAGCGGCAGGCTGAGCACTTCGAGCGCGACGAACATCGTCAGCAGGTCGTTTGCGGCGCAGAAGGCCATCATGCCGCCGAGCGCGAAGAGCGTCAGCGGGAAGACCTCGGTCTGCATCTGGGTGACGGTCGTGGTGCCGACCGCACCCGCGCCGGACCCTTCGGCGGCGCGAGAGCCGCTGGCTTCCGGGCCGGTGGAGACGAACTGGCCGCCCGGTTCCACCGAGCGGTCCGCGATCAGCAGGATGCTGCCCAGCCCGAGGGCGAGCAGCGTGCCCCACAGGAACAGCGTGGGCTGGTCGACGGCCAGCGTGCCGGCCAGCGTCGTGGTGGGCTCCGGCGAGCCGCCCGCGTAGCCGACCAGCGCGATGCCGGCACCGGCCAGCGTCGCCAGCGTCAACGCCACCTGGATCGACCAGCGCTGATGCCGCGGCGCCAGCGCCTCGACCAGCACGGAGATGCACGCCGCGCCCAGCACGATCAGCATCGGCCCGATCGCGCCGTAGTCGACCGTCGGGAACACCAACGGCGGCTCGGCCTGAGCCAACATCGGCAGGACGCTCACCTGATACCTCCGACCGGGTCGGTCAGGCCGACCTCGTTCATGGTGGACACCACCGACGGGTCGATCACGTCGAGCACCGGCGCCGGGTAGAACCCGAGCACCAGGATCAGCACGATCAGCGGGGTGAGCACGGCGATCTCGCGGCCCGACAGATCCTTGAACCGGGTGCGCACCCGCTCGGCGACGATGCTCGGCGCGGTCGCCGTGCCCGGTCCGGCGCCACCACCGACGCCGGCGACTCCACCGAGCACCCCGTCACCACGCAGCGGCCCGGTCATCGTGCGCTGGTAGATCCACAGCACGTACAGCGCGGCGAAGATGATCCCGATCGTGGCCAGCGTGGTGAACACCGGCTCGCGCGGGAACGAGCCGATCAACACGAGGAACTCGCTGACGAACGAGTTGGTGCCGGGTAGCGCGAGCGAGGCGAGCCCCGCCAGCAGGAACGTCCCGGCGAGCACGGGCGCGATCTTGGCCACTCCGCCGTAGTCGGTGACCAGCCGCGAGTTGCCGCGGGCGATCAGCATGCCCACGACGAGGAACAACATCCCGGTCGTGATCCCGTGGTTGACCATGTAGAGCGCCGCGCCGGACTGCGCTTGGGTGGAGAAGGCGAACACGCCCAGCGCGATGAACCCGAAGTGCGCGATCGAGGTGTACGCCACGAACCGCTTCATGTCGGTCTGCATGACCGCGAGCAGCGCGCCGTAGAGGATGCCGATGACGGCGAGGGTGAGCACGAGCGGCGCGAGCGTCTTGCTGGCGGCCGGAAACAGCGGCAGGCAGTACCGCAAGAAGCCGAAGATGCCGACCTTGTCCAGCACGCCGACCAGCAGCACGCCCGCGCCTACCGGGGCCTCCGCGGCGGCGTCGGGGAGCCACGTGTGGAACGGCACCAGCGGCGCCTTGATGGCGAACGCCAGGAAGAAGCCCAGGAACAACAGGATCTGGGTGGACTCGGGGATCTGGCCGGCGATCGCCTGCAGGTCGGCCCAGCGGAAGGTACCCGCGGGCAGCCGGTCGGCCGATGCGACGTAGAGGCCGATAACGGCCGCCAGCATAATCAGGCCGCCGAGCAGCGAGTACAGGAAGAACTTCACCGCTGCGTACTGCCGCTTCGGACCGCCGAACCGGCCGATCATGAAGTACATCGGCACCAGCATGGCCTCGAAGAACACGTAGAACAGGAAGACGTCGGTGGCGGCGAACACCCCGACCAGCAGCGACTGGGTGCCCAGCAGCAGCGCGAAGAACCCGGCGACGCTGCGCCCCTCGGGCAGCTTCTCCTCCCAGGAGAAGCCCATGACGACCGGCACGATCACCGCGGTCAGGGCGATCAGCACCAGCGCGATGCCGTCCACCCCGAGGCTAAACCGGGTACCGAACGACGGGATCCACGTGACGTCAAACTCGAGCTGGAAGCGTTGGGTGGCAGCCGTGGCCACCGAGTAGGAGAACCAGGTAACCACGGCCAGCGCCAGCTCGGCCAGCGCGAACAGCAGCGCGACGCGCCGGGCCGCGACCGCGCTGTTGCGCAGCGGAGCCACCGCGAGCGCGCCGACGAACGGCAGCACCAGCAGGGAGAGCAGCAACAGGTTCACGTGCCCGCCTCCGCGGAAGTTCGGTCAGGACCAGTCGGCGCGGCCGCGGCCGCCGCAGACCACCCACCCCCGCAGTTTGGAGTCAAATGGCGGTTCGGGGGCCGGCCACCCCCGCAGTTTGGAGTCAAATGGCGGTTCGGGGGCCGGTGGGCGACGGAGTGGGCGGTCATATGAACCTCACCGCCAGCAGGGCGGCGACCACGAGGATCGAGCCGCCCAGCATGGTGAGCGCATAGGACCGGACGAAGCCGGTCTGCACCCGGCGCAGCCGACCTGAGGCACCGCCGAGCAGGGCGGCGATGCCGTTGACCAGCCCGTCCACGCCCTTGTTGTCGAGATAGACCAGCGCCCTGGCCAGCCAGGTGCCCGGCCGGGCCACCAACGCCTCGTTGATCGAGTTGGCGAACAGGTCGGCGCGGGCGGCGCGCACCGGGAACGACACCTGCTGGGGACGCTCCACCGGCACCGGTCGGCGCGCCACCAGCAGGTAGGCCAGCAGCACGCCGAGCGCGGCGACCAGGACGGTCAGAATGGACACCGTGGAGTGCGCGACCAGACCCGCCGCGCTCACCTCCAGCTCACCCACCGACGGCTCCAGCCAGCCGAACAGGGCGTCATTGGTCACCAGCAGGTAGCCGGCGCCTACCGAGCCGAGCGCGAGCACGATCATCGGGATGGTCATGACGGCCGGCGACTCGTGCGGGTGGTACTCGTTGCCGTCCGGGGTGCGCAGCTGCTGCCAGCGTGGCTCCCCGAAGAACGTCATGATCATCAGACGGGTCATGTAGAACGCGGTGAGCCCGACGCCGAGCAGCGCGATCCCGCCGAACGTCACACCCTGCCAGCCGGACTGCTCGAACGCCGCGACGATGATCGCGTCCTTGGAGAAGTAACCGGAGAGGAACGGGAACCCGATGATCGCCAGGTAACCGGCGGTGAACGTGACGAACGTGATCGGCATGGCCTTGCGCAGCCCACCGAAGCGGCGCATGTCGACCTCGTCGTGCATCGCGTGCATCACCGAGCCTGCGCCGAGGAACAGCGTCGCCTTGAAGAAGCCGTGGGTCAGCAGATGGAAGATCCCCAGCGCGTACCCGAACGGTCCCAGGCCGACAGCGAGAAACATGTAGCCGATCTGGCTCACCGTGGAGTAGGCGAGCACCTTCTTGATGTCGTCGTACGCGCAGCCGACGATCGCGCCGATCAGCAGGGTGATCGCGCCGATGCCGGCCACCACCAGCCGGCCGGTCTCGGTCAGGTTGTAGATCGGCGCGCAGCGGGCGATGAGGTACACGCCCGCGGTGACCATGGTTGCGGCGTGGATCAGCGCCGACACCGGGGTCGGGCCCTCCATGGCGTCGGGCAACCAGGACTGCAGCGGGAACTGGCCCGACTTGCCGCACGCGCCGAGCAGCAGCAGCACGGTGATCGCCACCAGCACGGGGGCGCTGACCTGGCCGATCCTGGCGAACACCTCGGTGAACTGGACTGTGCCCAGCTCGCTCCAGATCAGGAAGATCGCCAGTGCGAGGCCGACGTCGCCGACGCGGTTCATCAGGAAGGCCTTCTTGGCCGCGGTGGCCGCCGACGGTCGGCCGGAGTACCAGCCGATCAGCAGGTAGGACGCGAGGCCGACACCCTCCCAGCCGAGGTAGAGCACCACGAAGTTGTCGGCGAGGACGAGCGTGAGCATCGCCGCGACGAACAGGTTGAGCTGCCCGAAGAAGCGGCGACGCCCGGGGTCGTCGCGCATGTAGCCGATCGAGTAGATGTGGATCAGCCCGCCGACGCCGGTGATGAGCAGCACGAACGTCAGCGAGAGCGGGTCGAGGCGCAGGCCGAAGTCGACCTGCAGCGCCTGCACCGGGATCCAGTTGTAGACCGAGAGCTCTGACACGCGCGCGTCGGCGGGCAGCCCGAAGGCCTGCGCGAACAGCATCACGCCGACGACGAAGGCCCCGATGATGGTGGCGCAGCCGAGCAGGTGGCCCCAGCGGTCGGTACGCCGGCCGCCCACCAGCAGCACCAGCCCGCCGAGGGCGGGCAGCGCGACGAGCAACCACGCGAGCGAGCCGACCCCGCTCGCGGCGGCCACCTCAGGCACGGCTCTCACCCCGCCAGGACCGGGACCGGCTCGGTGCCGGGGTCAGGGCGGCACCGGTGGGGAGCTGGGCGCGCACGGGTCTCCTCTGGAGCTCTAGTACTTCAGCAGGTTGGCGTCGTCGATCGAGGCGGAGCGGCGGGACCGGAAGATGGACATGATGATCGCC
>JACDBJ010000197.1 GCA_013695005.1 Pseudonocardiales bacterium | reverse complement strand
GGCGTAGACGGCGCGTGCGCACGGGCCCGGCGGGTCGCCGACGCGATGGCGGCTCGGCTGACCGACTGCCGCTTGTCTGGGTGGGACGCGCTGGTCGAGGTGCATGCTGCCGCCGCCATACCGCTCGTCGTTCCTGGCGACGCCATCGGGCGTGCAAGGGCTGGTCCGGTGCGGTGATGACCAGTTGAGCGACCGCCCACCGAAATCGATTGATTACGCTATGTCACCAAGATCACTTGCGGCGAGCGGCCAGGACGCGCGGACGAGTGGGCGCTACACACGTCCGAGAGCGCGCGGCGAGAGGCCGACCTCACGCTGGCCCGCTCAGCGGTCAGGGGGCTCACGCTCGTCGTGGCAGCGCGGCCGATCGGCGACAGCGGGTAGCGCGAACCTCAGGTCGGGCCCTTACTGGCAACCGCACAACAGACGTACCGAGGCGCTTGAGACGACACCAGTGCGCAGCAGAGCACAGGTTGGAACTAGTCCAAACAACGCGGGGACAGGAGGCCGGGCATGTCGTGGTGGGACAGCTCCCGAGTCGGCTACGGCAGACAGCTGCAGTCGGCCGCGGTTGGACTTGCCGAACACGCCTGGCCCGTACTACCCGGCACCTTCTGGGAAGGCAGGGCGTGGTGCGGCCGACCTGGCAGCCGCTCAGCTTCGCAGGCGGGTCCGCTCCCCATCCCGGCGAGCGGCCTGGCTGCGGCCACTACCGACCCGGCTCGCGCCGCCGCGTGGTGGTCGGGCCTGCCGTACTCGATCCTGGTCGCCACCGGGACCACGGTGGACGTGATCGAGGTCGCCGCGACGGTAGGTCGGCAGGTCCGCACAATCCTAAGGGCCAGGGGCGTGACGGCACCGGCGTTGTCCACGACCGCAGGACGCTGGCGGTTCGCGGTCCGAGCCGGCCAGCCGTTGCGGCCGGAGCTGGACACCCAGCCAGAGGTGGTGCTCTACGGGCGCGGCTCTTACGTGGCGGCGCCGCCGTCCGACGACGCCCACGGCGCACAGCGGTGGGAGGTCGGTCCGTGGGCCTGCCGTTGGCAGCTACCAGACCCGTCCGACGTGCAGTACGCGGTGCTGACCGCACTCGGACTTCAACCGGCTGCGGTGGGCGACCCCGCGGGCGAGCTGGCGGGCGAGCTGGCGATGACCGGGTCCGGCTTCTAGCTCGGCTCGCAGGCAGTACCCAGACAACTTCATCGGCACGCCAGGCGTGCCCCCTAGACGCGGTGGGGCTGGACTCTCTCGACGACGACCCCCTAGTCCTTCTCCGCCGCACACGAGGCCGCCGCCGGCCGGGTCGACCCCCGACGTTCCCGGCCGGTGGCGGCCCTCATCTCGCCGCTATCGCTGCGCCGCCTGCGCGAGCGCGGGCGAGAGTGCCCCGAGAACCACGTCGAGCACCGCGACCGCACCCGGTTTGTCCAGCGGCGAGTTGCCGTTGCCGCACTTCGGTGACTGCACGCACGAAGGGCAGCCGGTCGCGCAGGCGCAGTCCGCGATCGCCGCCCTCGTCGCGGCCAGCCACGCTCCGAGCGTCTCGTAACCACGGTCTGCGAACCCCGCCCCGCCGGGGTGGCCGTCGTGCACGAACACCGTCGCCGCTGCGGTGTCGGGGTGCAACGCGGTCGACATCCCGCCGACGTCCCAGCGGTCGCACATCGCGAACAGCGGCAACAAGCCGATCGCGGCGTGCTCCGCCGCATGCAGCGCGCCGACGACCCGGTCGGCCGGCAGCCCGGCGGCGGCCAGCGCCGACTCGTCAAGGGTGTACCAGACCGCCCTGGTGCACAGCGTGTGCTGCGGCATGTCCAGCGGCACGGTGTCGATCACCTCGCCGCCGATCGCCATCCGCAGGTACCCGATGACCTGGCTGGTGACCTCCACCTCGCCGATCGCCGCCGTCACGCCGCCCACCGTCCTGGACGCCTGCGTTCCGGTGACCACGACGTCGACGACCGAGCGGGCCGAGGTGCTCCACGACGGCTCGTCTGCGTGCAGCTGCGCGAGCCCTTCGTCCAGGTCGAGCGCGTCGACCACATAGCTCTGGCCCCGGTGCAGGTACACCGCCCCGGGGTGGACGGCGGCGGGCGCCGCGGCGGCTTCCACCGTGCCGAGCATCCGGGACGTCTCGGTCTCCACCAGCAACACCTGGCCGCCGCCGGAGCCACGGATGTCCACGTCCGCCGCTGGGCGCTCCCTCGGCGTCGGCCAGAACCAGCCACCCGGGCGGCGACGCAGCACGCCCTGGGCCACCAGGTCGTCCAGCACCCCGACGGTGCGCGGGTCGTCGAACACCGTGGTCAGCTCGGCCGTGGTCAGCGGAAGCTCAGCGGCCGCACAGGCCAGCTGGGGCGCGAGCACGTACGGGTTCGCCGGGTCGAGGACGCAGCTCTCCACCGGTGCCCCCAGCAGCGCGTCGGGATGGTGCACGAGGTAGGTGTCCAGCGGATCGTCGCTGGCCAGCAACACGACCAGCGCGTCGCGCCCGCCACGGCCCGCGCGGCCGGCCTGCTGCCAGAACGAGGCGCGGGTACCGGGGAAGCCGGCCATCAGCACGGCATCCAGCCCGACGATGTCCACCCCGAGCTCAAGGGCGTTGGTCGTGGCAACCCCGAGCAGCTCGCCGGAGCGCAGCGCCTGCTCCAGGGCGCGCCGCTCCTCGGGCAGGAACCCACCGCGGTAGGCCGACACCCGGCCGGCGAGTGCGGGGTCGACCTCCCTGATCGCCCGGTCGGCGCCCAACGCGGTCAGCTCAGCACTGCGCCGCGAGCGTACGAAGGCAAGCACGCGGGCGCCGCCCAGCACGAGGTCGGCCATCATC